>JAUZEY010000546.1 GCA_030838785.1 Actinomycetota bacterium
GCTCGTAGGCGACCTCGTAGAGGGCCTTGTCCAGCTCGAAGGCGGCCAAGACCGCCGAGCGGACGGCGGGATCCGTGGGCAGGATGGGCGCCTGACCGCTCTCGGCGTCGAACTGGGCCTTGCGGAGGTAGCCGGTCAGGAAGCATTCCCGGTTGCGCGTCTCCCACGCCCGGCCCAGCGCGGTCATGTCATCTTCTTGGTACGACAGGGCCACGGCCGGCGCGTAGGACAGGGAGCGCAGCATGCCGGCCACGTCCTTGAGCGGCGACGACGGGCGGGTGCGTTCCTCGAGCGGCCGGGCCGGCTCACCCTCGAAGTCGAGCACGAACCAGCCGGCGTCGGTGCGCAGCACCTGGCCGAGGTGGTAGTCGCCGTGGACCCGGATGGCCGGACCGGGATCGGGGATCTCGCGGAGCCGGGTGATGATGCGGCGGGCGCCCTCGGCCAGCGCCCGCTCCTCCGAGGTGTGCACCGCCCCCAGAACCCGTTCGAGCTGCTGCTCCATCGGCTCGGCCCAGTCGGCTCCGGTCACCCGCGTCATGCCGAACCCCCGGGCCATCGCCTGGTGCAGCTCGGCGGTCACCTCACCGATGCGCTCCGCCTCGGCGGCGAAGTCTCCCCGGGCCTCGGCCGGGTCGACCCGATCCCGGGATGGGGCCAGGGCCAGGCCGAGGACGTCGGCCGGCGGCAGGTCGGCCCCGATCGAGTGCTCGGCGAAGAGCTCCCGCAGGGAGGCGAGGGCGATGTTCCAGCCGTCGGTGGCGCCGGCCAGGAAGCGCTGCAGGAAGGCGAGGTCGACGTCGTCCTTCCGCCAGCTGGCCAAAGGCTCGGGGACGGACTGGAACCCGGCTGAGGCGAGAGTCTCGATCACCTCGACCTCGGGGTTGTGGCCGTCGGTGAGGCGGCGGAAGACCTTGAGGATCATGGCGTCGTCGTAGACCAGCGACGTGTTCGACTGCTCGGCGCCGAGGGGGCGCACCCGCTCGGCGGAGAACTCCGGGGCCACGACCCCCAGCAGCGCCAGGGCCAGCTCGCTGTCGAGCAGAGCGTCGTAGACCAGGGCCTGGCCCTGGTTGGTCTCGAACTCGCCGAGGACAGCCGGCTCGTGGCCGGTCAGGAACTCGCACGCCATGCCGGTCGGGCGCAGCCCGAGCAGCACGTGGTAGCGCGCGTCGTCCGTACCGTCGAAGTGGACTTCGGCGTCGACGCGCAGCAGCGCCGGCCACGACCCTTCGCCGCAGAGGACCTCGCAGGAGCGGACCCGCACCAGTTCGATGGTGCGGTCTTTCGCACCGAACCAGCGCTGGCGGGGCAGGTACTCGGCCAGTTGGGGGGCCAGCGCGGTGGGCGAGATCATTGCAGGGGCGTCTCCACGATCTGGAACCAGTAGAAGCCGTACGGCCCGAGCGTGAGCAGGTAGGGAAGCTCCCCGATGCGCGGGAAGGGGACACGCCCGAGTAGTTCGATTGGGGTCCTACCCTCAAACCGCTGCAGCGAAAGCTCGACCGGCTGGGCGAAGCGGGAGAGGTTGTTGACGCACAGGACGACGTCGCCCTCCCATTCCCGTACGTAGGCCAGCACCGAGGGGTTCTCGGCCGAGAGGACCTCGAAGCTGCCGATGCCGAACAGCGGATGGCGCTTGCGCACCTGGAGCATGCGCTGCAGCCAGTGGAGCAGGCTGGAGGGGTCGCGCAGCTCGCCTTCCACGTTGAGGGCCTGGTAGCCGTACACCGGATCCATGAGCGGCGCCGAGTACAGCTGGGCGAAGTCGGCCCGGGAGAAGCCGGCGTTGCGGTCCGGTGACCACTGCATCGGGGTGCGGACGCCGTCGCGGTCGCCGAGGAAGACGTTGTCGCCCATCCCGATCTCGTCGCCGTAGTAGAGGATCGGGCTGCCCGGCAGCGAGAACAACATCGCGTGAAAAAGTTCCATCACCCGGCGATCGTTCTCCACCAGCGGGGCCAGGCGCCGGCGGATCCCGATGTTGAGCTTCATCCGGGGGTCCTTGGCGTACTCCGACCACATGTAGTCGCGTTCCTCGTCGGTGACCATCTCGAGGGTGAGCTCGTCGTGGTTCCGGAGGAAGATGCCCCACTGGCAGCCGTCGGGGACGTCGGGCGTCTGGGCCAGGATCTCGGTGATGGGGTGGCGCTGGGCCCGGCGCAGGGCCATGAACATGCGGGGCATGAGCGGGAAGTTGAAGCACATGTGGCACTCGTCGGCGTCGCCGAAGTACTCGACGACGTCGGACGGCCACTGGTTGGCCTCGGCCAGCAGCACCCGCCCGGGGTAGCCGGCGTCGATCTCCTTGCGGATCCGCTTGAGGAAGGCGTGGGTCTCGGGGAGGTTCTCGCAGTTGGTGCCCTCCCGCTCGAAGAGGTAGGGCACGGCGTCGAGGCGGAACCCGTCGAGGCCGAGGTTGAGCCAGAACCGGAGGATGCCGAGCATCGCCTCCTGGACCTCGGGGTTGTCGTAGTTCAGGTCGGGCTGGTGGGAGAAGAACCGGTGCCAGTAGTACTGCTGGCGGTTCGGGTCCCAGGCCCAGTTCGACCGCTCGGTGTCGGTGAAGATGATGCGGGCCTCGGGGTAGGCCTGGTCGGTGTCGGACCAGACGTACCAGTCGGCCCGGGGGTTGTCTCGGCTCTGGCGCGACTCCTGGAACCAGGGGTGCTGGTCCGACGTGTGGTTGACGACGAGGTCGGCGATGATCCGGATGCCCCGCTTGTGGGCCTCCTCCATGAGCCGCACGGCGTCGCCGAGTTTCCCGTACTCGGGCAGGATCGTGAAGAAGTCGGCGATGTCGTAGCCGCCGTCCCGCAGGGGCGAGGAATAGAAGGGCAGCAACCACAGACAGTCGATGCCGAGCCAGGAGATGTAGTCGAGCTTCTCGATCAGGCCCTGGAGGTCGCCGGTGCCGTCGCCGTTGGCGTCGAAGAAGCTGCGGACGGAGACCTCGTAGAAGACGGCGCGCTGGAACCAGCGTTCGTCGGCCCTGTCGATCTCGGTCATGGCCGGATCTCGCTCACGCCGCGGTGCCTCCTCGTCCGTGCCGGCGGAGGTGCAGCACGTGGGCCGGCAGGCCCGGGTCCAGACGAACATACGGGTTGGCGCCCGTCCACATGAAACTCATTCCCGTGAGCTCGTCGAACGCCTCGTACGACTCGTGCCACTCGAAGCCGAGCGCCGGCAGGTCGAGGCCGAGCGTGTCCTCGTGGGTGTTGTGGGGGTCGAGGTTGACCACCATCAGCATCACGTCGTCGGCGGCGGGGTCGACCTTCGACCAGCACAGGATCTGGTCGTTGCCGGAGTGGTGGAAGGCGATATTCCCGAGGTCGGAGAAGGCCGGGTGGCGGCGCCGGATGTCGTTGATGCGGGCCACGAAGGGCACCAGGCTCCCCGGCTGGGAGAAGTCACGGTGCTTGATCTCGTACTTCTCCGACTCGAAGTACTCCTCGTTGGCGTCGGACATCGGCTGGTTCTCGCACAGCTCGTAGCCGGAGTAGATCCCGTAGGACGGCGTCATACAGGCCGCCAGCACGAGGCGCAGCCGGAAGGCGCCGGCGCCGCCGCCCCGGAGGATGCCGCCCAGGATGTCGGGCGTGTTGGGCCAGAAGCTGGGCCGCATGTAATCGGCCTTGGGGCCCAGCGCCACCTCGGTGAGGTACTCCTGGAGCTCCGCCTTGGTGTTGCGCCACGTGAAGTAGGTGTAGCTCTGGGAGAAGCCGACCTCGGCCAGGCGGGCCATCAGCTTGGGGCGGGTGAAGGCCTCGGCGAGGAAGATGATCTCGGGGTTGGCCGCCTGGATCTCGGCGATCACCCACTCCCAGAAGGCGAACGGTTTGGTGTGGGGGTTGTCGACCCGGAAGATCCGGACGCCGTGCCCCATCCAGAACTCCATGATCCCCTTGCAGGCCTGCCACAGGGCCTGCCGGTCGGCCTCTGCCTTTTCCGGGGACACCCCGGGCCCCGGGGAGGGCCACATGTTGAGCGGGTAGATGTCCTGGTACTTCTTCGGGGGGTTCTCGGCGTACTTGATCGTGCCGTCGGGCCGGTGGTGGAACCACTCGGGGTGCTCCTTCACCCAGGGATGCTCGGGGGAGCACTGGAGGGCGTAGTCCAGGGCCACCTCCATGCCGAGGCTCCGGGCCCGGCTCACGAAGGCGTCGAAGTCGGAGAAGCTGCCGAGCTCGGGGTGGAGCGCCAGATGGCCGCCTTCAGCGGCGCCGATGGCCCAGGGGCTGCCCGGGTCCTCGGGGGTGGGGTCGAGGCTGTTGTTGCGGCCCTTGCGGAAGCTCCGCCCGATCGGGTGGACGGGCGGGATGTAGACGACGTCGAAGCCCATGTTGGCCACCGCCGGCAGCCGATCGGTGGCGCCGGCCAGGCCCATCTTGCCCTGCTCGGGACTGGCGTACGACCGGGGGAACAGCTCGTACCAGGCGCCGACCGCGGCCCGCTCCCGGTCGACCCACAGCGGGGAGGGGGCCGATCGGGTCAGGTCGGAGGGGTCGGGCAGCTCGTCGAGGAGCGCCATCAGGGCCGGCTCGAGGGCGCCCGACAGGCGCGACTCGGGGGGTGCCTGGGAGTTGCGGAGGCTGGCGATGGCCGTCTCGATCCGGACCCGGTCGGCCCGGTCGGCCCGGCTGAGGGCGCCCTCGAGCAGCAGCGCCCCTTCCTCGAGCTCCAGCTCGACGTCCTGGCCGGCCGCGAGCTTGACGGCGATCTCGTGGCGCCAGGAGGCGATGCGGTCGGTCCAGGCCTCGACCTGGACCTCGTGGGCGCCGATCTCGGCCGGCTCGATCACGGCCTGGTAGCGGTCGTTGCCGAGCGGCCGCATCGGCGCCGTCGACCACTTGCCTTTGCCGTTGCCCCGGGTGCGCCAGCGGACGCGGGCCGCCAGGACGTCGTGCCCGTCCCGGAAGACGTCGGCGGACACGGCCGTGGCCCGCCCGACGACCGCCTTGGCGGGATAGCCGTTGGGGGTGGACGGGCGGATTCCCTCGATGACGATGCGATCAGTCACGTCGTAGTGGTCTACCACTCCAGGTCGGAACCAAACGCCCCGTCTCTTCCGCTCTCTGTGGTTGGTAGCGTCTTGAGGTGTGAGGGCACTCAAGAGTTTCACCGTCCGGGCCCGGCTCCCCAAGCCGCTGGCCCCGCTGCACGACATCGCTTTCAACCTGCGCTGGTCCTGGGACGACAACACCCGGGACCTGTTCCGCTGGCTGGATCCCGAGGGGTGGGAGGAAGCGGGGCACGACCCCGTCCGCCTGCTGGGGTCGGTCCGCCGCGACCGGCTGGAGGCCATGGTCAAGGACCCGGGCTTCCTCTCGTTCATGAACGAGATCTACGGGGAGCAGGAGCGCTACGTCGAGGGCGCCCGGTGGTTCCAGACCCGGAACTCGCCGCTGCGGTCGGTGGCCTACTTCTCGCCCGAGTTCGGCATCACCGAGGCGCTGCCGCAGTACTCCGGCGGCCTCGGGGTGCTGGCCGGCGACCACCTCAAGGCGGCCAGCGGGCTCGGCATCCCCCTGGTCGGGATGTGCCTCTTCTACCAGCAGGGCTACTTCCGCCAGGAGCTCAACGCCGACGGCTGGCAGCAGGAGCGTTACCCCCGGCTCGACCCCCACGCCATGGCCCTGCACCGGGTGGACGATGTCCGGGTCACCGTCGACCTGGCCGGCATCCCGCTGGTGGCCCTGCTGTGGCGGGCCATGGTCGGCCGGGTGTCGCTGTACCTCCTCGACGCCGACGTGGAGGAGAACGACATCGCCGAGCGCAACGTCACCGACCGGCTCTACGCCGGCGACGCCGAGCACCGCATGCGCCAGGAGATCCTCCTCGGGATCGGCGGCGTGCGGGCGTTGCGGGCCGCCGGCGTGGAGACCCAGATCTTCCACACCAACGAGGGCCACGCCGGCTTCCTCGGTCTGGAGCGGATCCGCCAGCTGGTCACCGAGGAGGGACTCCGGTTCCCGGAGGCGGTCGAGGCGGTGCGGGCCGGCACGGTCTTCACCACCCACACTCCGGTCCCGGCCGGGATCGACCGGTTCCCCCGGGAGATGATGGAGCGCTACTTCGGGACCTTCGCCGACGAGTGCGGGGTCAGCTTCAACGACCTCATGGCCCTCGGCCATGAGCCCGGGGCGGGCGCCGACTCGCCGTTCAACATGGCCGTCATGGGCCTGCGGCTGGCCTCGCTGTCGAACGGCGTCTCGAAGCTCCATGCCCGGGTGAGCCAGAGGATGTTCTCCGGCCTGTGGCCCGGGGTGCCGGAGGCCGAGGCGCCGATCCAGGCCGTCACCAACGGCGTCCACGCCCGGACGTGGGTGTCGGCCGAGATGGACGAGCTGCTCAACCGCTACGTCCTGCCCGAGTGGCCGGAAGCCGACGAGACCCGCTGGAAGCACATCGACGACGCCAACGACGACGAGGTGTGGCGGGTCAAGGAGCAGGGCCGGCAGCGGCTGGTGGCCTTCATCCGTCAGCATCTCCGCGAAGCGGCGCTGGCCCGGGGCGTGAGCGAGTCGGACGTCGCCTGGACGGGCGAGTTGCTCCACCCCGGCGTCCTCACGCTGGGCTTCGCCCGCCGCTTCGCGGCCTACAAGCGGGCCACGCTCCTGCTCTCGCAACCTGACCGGCTCAAGGCGCTGTTGACCTCGACGGAGCGGCCGATCCAGATCGTCTTCGCCGGCAAGGCCCACCCGGCCGACGACATCGGCAAGGAGATGATCCGCCAGATCATCTCGTTCTCCCGCGACCCTGAGATCCGCAGCCGGGTCGTCTTCGTCGCCGACTACGACATGGTCGTGGCCCGCCGGATGTACCAGGGCTGTGACGTCTGGATGAACACCCCCCGCCGCCCGCTCGAGGCCTGCGGCACCAGCGGCATGAAGGCGGCCATCAACGGTTCGCTCAACTGCTCGATCCTCGACGGCTGGTGGGACGAGATGTTCGACGGGGAGAACGGCTGGGCCATCAGCTCGGCCGAGACGTACGAGGATCTGGCCAAACGCGACGAGGTCGAGGCCGAGAGCCTCTTCGACCTGCTCGAGCGCCAGATCGTGCCGCTCTTCTACGAGCGCTACGGGGGGCCGGTGCCCCGGCGCTGGGTGCGGCGGGTGAAGGCGTCGCTGCGGTCGCTCGGCCCCCAGGTGAGCGCGTCGCGGATGGTGCGCGACTACGTGGAGGAGATGTACGAGCCGGCCGCGGTGCGGGCCGACTCCATGGGGGCGGGGGGAGGCGAGAAGGCCAAGGCCCTCTCGGCCTGGAAGCAGCAGCTCGCCCGGGCCTGGCCGGCGGTGCGGATCATCTCCGTCGACACCGAGTCGACGCTGGTCGACCTGGGGGCGTCGAAGAAGGTCGAGGCGTTGGTGGCCCTGGGGCAGCTCGACCAGCGCGACGTCGAGGTCCAGCTGCTCCACGGCCCGGTCGGGGCCAACGAGGAGCTGCAGCCGGCGGCGGTCGTGACGATGGAGCTGGTCGGGCTGGACGAGCCTGCCCTCCACCGCTATTCCGGGTCCTTCGCCTGCGAACGGGCGGGCCGCTACGGCTTCACCGTGCGGGTCGTGCCGTCGCATCCCGACCTGCGGACCTTCGCCGAACTCGGCTGCGTCGCCTGGGCCGCCGTCTGATCAGTGGAAGGGTGACCCTCGGAGGCCACAGTTCGACGCAGCGTGGCAAGTCGTTGATGCAGTCTTTACGGTCCGGTGGCTGAAAAGGTGGATTTTCGCACCATTTGGGGCACTTTGTGACAGACCCAAGTACCCTTACGTGAGAAGGACTGGGGAAGCTGGGGACAACCGGAAACCGACGTCGACGTCGTCGCCTCGCGGCCACGTCGTAGACTTCACGGCCTCGACCGTCGGGCCACCGGTACGGAGGCCAAGCGTGTGATGTCGCCTGACGAGCAGTACATCCGCCCACCCTCGCTGCGCGCCTACCTCGACCGAGGCGGCGAGCTGACGGGATTCGCATTGCTCGACTCGCTGGTGGAGGCCGTGGTCGTGGCGCGCCGTCTCCTGCCGGCGGAGACCAACCGCAAGCAGGCCGCTCGCAACCGTCGCTTCGTCGAGCGGTGGTTCGCCCGCCACGGCGGGGAACAGCCGGTGCCGGCCACCCAGGAGCTGCTGACCTTCGCCTTCTGGAAGGCCGAGTGCCTGGAGGACCCGTCGCTGGCCGACGC
Organism: Actinomycetota bacterium; assembly: GCA_030838785.1. Classification (GTDB taxonomy): domain Bacteria; phylum Actinomycetota; class Acidimicrobiia; order IMCC26256; family BP-133; genus BP-133. The sequence continues at coordinate 8,183 of JAUZEY010000546.1, forward strand.
CTTCGAGGCCGCCCTGCCCGCCGACACCCTGGCCCGGGCCATGCAGCTCGTCGACGACCTGCGCCACGTCCACCCCCTGGCGGTGCGGGAGGAGATGGAGAACTGGACCTGCCGGGCCTGCGGCGAGACCTTCGCCCACGCCTGCGCCGTCGTCGTCACCAACACCGGCGAGGAGCTCGGCTACGACGAGGACCTGAGCTACTGCCTCGGCTGCATGTCGATCGCCACCTCGGCGCTGGAGGCGGCGTCGGGCATCGACCGCTTCACCGAGGCCCTCGACGACGAGCGGCACCACCTGCGCCCGGTCGGTCGGATGACCGACGCCCTCGGCAGCCTCGACGACGATGACGACGACGAGGAGCTGATCCTGGTCGACGGGCCGGTACTGGACCTCGGCGACGACACTGCCGAATGGGAAATTGCCGGCGGCGAGCTGGTCCTCGACGACGACGTGGAGACCGTCCGCACCGAGGCCGCCCGACTGACGACCCAGCTCGAATCCGCCGCCCGCCGGATGGCCGCCCTGGAAGCCCGCCGGGCCGCCTTGATCCGCCGCCTGGAGGACTCCGGGCGCTGACGCCGGCGCCCCCCGTCCGCCTGCCCCGGCCGAACCGGCGTTCCTTTTCCGCTGTATCGCCGGTAGATGAACGCCGGTTGGGGCGGGGCTCAGCCGGGCGGGCCGAGGATTGCCACGGCGTCGGGCGGCAGGGTGACCGCGGCGTCGGCCAGGGAGGTGGCGTCCGGTTCCGAGGCCAGGAGGACCGTCTGGGCCTCGCCCGGGACCGGGACGGCTTGGGCGTGGTCGGCCAGGTTGACTGCCACGGTGATCGGGCCCCGGGAGAGGCAGAACCAGCCGGCGTCCTCGTCCCACGTGGGGTGGACCTCTTCGAAGTCCCCGTCGGACAGCGCGGGGAGGCGGCGGCGGAGGGCGATCAGGTCCTTGTGCCATTGGAGCAGGCCGGCGTGGGGGTCCTTGTCACGCTCGGCCCAGTCGAGGACCGAGCGCTCGAACGTCGCCCGGTCCTGGGGGTCGGGGACGTCCTCGGGCTCCCAGCCGAAGGAGGCGAACTCCCGGCGGCGGCCCTCGCAGACGAGCCGGCCGAGCTCGGCGTCGACGTGGTCGGTGAAGTACTGGAACGGCGTCGTCGCCCCCCACTCCTCGCCCTCGAACAGCATCGGCACGAACGGGGCGCAGAGTACGAGGGCGGCGGCGATGTGGAGCCGGCCGGGGCTCATGAGCGCCGCGGAGCGCTCGCCGGTGGCCCGGTTTCCGACCTGGTCGTGGTTCTGGAGGTAGCCGAGCAGGCGGTGGGCGGGAATGCCGGTCAGCGGCCGGCCGTGGCGCCGTCCCCGGTGGGGGGAATGGTCACCGGCGTAGACGTAGCCCCGCTCCAGCGCCCGGCCGAGGGGCTCGAGCCCCCCGAAGTCCTCGTAGTAGCCCGACGTCTCGCCGGTCAGGGCGCTGTGCAGGGCGTGGTGGAAGTCGTCGCTCCAGGCGGCGTCCATCCCGTAGCCGCCGGCCTCGGGGGAGCGGATCAGCTTGGGGTCGTTGAGGTCGCTCTCGGCGATGAGGAACTTCCGCCGACCGAGGCGGGCCTGGAGGGTGGCGACGCCCCGGGCCAGGTCCTCGAGGATGTGGACGGCCGACGTGTCGAAGATGGCGTGCACGGCGTCGAGCCGCAGACCGTCGGCGTGGTAGTGGTCCAACCACTGGGATGCATTGTCAGCGACGAAGTCCCGCACCTCGTCGCTGCCGGCGTCGTCGTAGTTGACGGCCTCGCCCCAGGGCGTGGTGTAGCGGCTGGTGAAATAGGGGGCGTAGGCGCCGAGGTAGTTCCCGTCGGGGCCGAGGTGGTTGTAGACGACGTCGATGATCACGCCGAGACCGGCGGCGTGGGCGGCGTCGATCAGGCGCTTGAGCCCCTCGGGTCCGCCGTAGGCGTGGTGGGGGGCGAAGAGGGCGACGCCGTCGTAGCCCCAGCCGCGTATCCCGGGGAACTCGGCCACCGGCAGCAGCTCGAGGTGGGTCACGCCGAGCTCAACGAGGTGGGGGAGCCGGCTGATGGCCGACTCGAACGTGCCCTCGGGCGTGAACGTCCCGACGTGGGCCTCGTACACCAGCGCCCCTGACAGCGGCGCCGCGCCCCGCCAGAGGGCGTCGGTCCACTGGAAGGCGCCGTGGTCGACGACGCGGGACGGGCCGTGCACCCCGTCCGGCTGGAACTGCGACCGGGGGTCGGGCAACGCCGGCCCCCCGTCGAGCGAGAACTGGTAGTCGGTCCCCGGCCCGGCCTCGGGCACGTCGACCGACCACCACCCGCCGGACCCGAGCGTCATACCGATCCGCCGGCCCTCCCCGGGCAGGACGAGATCAACCCGCTCGCTCGCCTTGGGGGCCCACACCGAAAACGTCGTCACTCCACCCTCCAACTTGGCGTTCGTTTTCCGCCCTATACCCGGAAAAGGAACGCCGGTTCGGACCGTTCTCCAACCGGCGTTCGTTTTCCGCTGTATCCCGGGAGAAGAACGCCGGTTGGGTCTCGCCCGTCCCGGCCCGCGGTCGTGCCCGTCGCGGCGGCGGACCGGGGAACGCCGCTTTGTGTCACCGGGCCCGCTCGAGGAGGGCGACGGGAAACGGACTGAGCAGGTGGGCGAGGTCGACTTCGGCCTCGAAGGAGCGGGCGCCACCGTCGAGGACGTCGCTCCACCGGCCGTCGGGCAGGGTCAGGGTGGTACCGGCCCAGTCGCCGGCCAGGCCGAGCACGAGGCGGGGGGCGACGGCCACCACCCCGGCGGAGCCGGCGCCGGGTTCGGCCCCGGCGGAGGTGCGAGCCAGGGCCACGGCGTGGGCGGCCTTCGGGCCGGAGGCGGCCAGGCGCTGGTAGCCGCTGCCGACGCAGAAGTACTCCGGGCGGCGGGAGCGGAGGTGCAGGGCCCGCTGCGTCAGCAGCAGCTTCGGGAGGCCGGAGTGGGCCTGGGCCGGCCAGACCTCGGCCGGGGAGGCCTTCTCCGCTTCGGCCAGGAGGGCTTCCCGGACGGCGAAGTCGACCGGACGGCGGTTGTCGGGGTCGACCAGGGAGTGGTCCCACAGCTCGCAGCCCTGGTAGATGTCGGGCACGCCGGGCGACGTGAACTTGAGCAGCGTCTGGGCCAGGGAGTTGATCCGGCCCGGCTCCACCAGCGGGGCGACGAACGCCTCCAGGGCGGCGGTGAACTCCTCGTCGCCGAGGATTCCCTCCACGAAGCGGCGCAGGGCGTCGTCGTATACGGGGTCGGGATCGACCCAGCTGGTGTGCTCCTTGGCCTCCTTCGTCGCCTTCTCCATGTAGGCCAGCGCCCGCTCCGGCGACAGGGGCCAGGCCCCGACCAGCGTCTGGTACAGGAGCCACTCGGCGTTGCGGTCGGGGAGCGAAGGGTCGGCCCGGTGGCGCTCGCCCAGCCGCGACCACTCCGACACCACCGCGGCGAAGTGCGTCGGGATCTCCGACAGGAGGTACAGGCGGGCCCTGGTGTCTTCTGCCCGTTTGGTGTCGTGGGTCGAGGTGGCCAGCAGCGTGCCGCCCCAGTGGCGGGCGATCTCGTCGCTGCCGGCGTGGAACTCGTCCGGGCTGACCCCGAACCGGTCCGGGTTGCCGCCGACCTCGTTGAGAGCTGTCAGGCGGTTGTAGGTGTAGAAGGTCGTGTCCTCCACGCCCTTGGCCATGACCGGGCCGGTGACCTGCTGGAAGCGGGCTACGAGCTCGTCCTCCACCTGGCCCCGATGGCGGCCGAGGAGGATGTCGACGAGGAAGTCGAACAGCTCGCCGTCGAGGTCGGGCCGCCGGGCCCGGGCCAGCTTGCCCGCCTCCTCCACGTGGGCGACGTCGTCGGGGGACGGGCCCCCAGATCCTGATACGACCGATCCCGGTACGACAGATCCCGGTACGACAGGCCCGGGAACGACGTAGGTGCGGTAGACCGGGAAGGCGGCGATCATCTCCCGCAGCGTCTGGTGCAGGTCGTGGCGGGTGTAGTCGCGGTAGCGGCGGTGGCGCTCGCAGACCGCGATGGCCAGGTTGGTCAGGCGGTTGATCTCGGCCGAGAGAACCTCGGACATCACCAGGTTCTTCTTCTCGTAGACGACCTCGTCGTAGTCGACGGTCTCGCCGGTGAAGGCGGTGTAGACGTCGCTGAGCGGCTCCTCGCCGGCGGGATCGACGAACACGCCGCCGACCCGGTAGGTGAAGTCGTAGCCCGTCGTACCGGCCACCGGCCACGACTGCGGCAGCCGCTCGCCCGGCTCCAGGATCTTCTCCACCACCAGCCAGGTGTGGGGGCCGGCGGCGCGCTCCAGGCGCCGCAGGTAGCCCTCGGGGTCGCGCAGGCCGTCGGGATGGTCGACGCGCAGCCCGTCCACCACGCCCCGGTCGAGCCACTTGATGACGAGCTCGTGGGTGTCGAGGAACACCGCCTCGTCCTCCATGCGCAGCGCGGCCAGAGTGTGGATGTCGAAGAAGCGCCGGTAGTCGAGCTCCCGGCCGGCGGTGCGCCAGAAGGCCAGCCGGTAGTTCTGCCGCTCCAGGAGGGCGTCGAGGCGGTCGAGGTCGGCGTTGATCGCCGCCACCTCGGCATCGACGGCGGCGGCCACGGCCGGTTCCTCCCGCAGCAGGCGGGCCAGGTTGGCCCGGAGCACCTCCTTGTCGCGGTGGCGCTCCCGGACGCTGGCCCGGTCGGTCAGGTACGACGGCGGCAGCCGGCCGAAGAAGGTGGCCAGGCTCTCGAGCTCCATCGACCGGCAGCGGCGCGCGGCGCCGGCCAGCAGGTCGTCGAGCGAGCGGGGCGCCACCGGCAGCAGGTGGTCGTAGTACTGGACGGTGAAGGCGCCCTCGTCGCGTTGGAGGCGGAACTCGCCCGCCTCCAGCACCCGGCCGTAGTGGTCGCCGAGGATCGGCATCAGCACCGTGTTGCGGAGCTTGGCCTCGGGGGGGTCCCAGTCGACGTCGAAGTAGGAGGCGTACTGGGACGACGGGCCGTTCTCCAGCACGTCCCACCACCACCGGTTCCCGTTCACGATGGCCATGTGGTTGGGGACGATGTCGAGCACCTGGCCGAGCCCGGCCGCACCGAGGGCGGCGCACATGCGCTCGTGGCCCTCCTCGCCCCCCAGCTCGGCGTTGACCCGGCTGTGGTCGATCACGTCGTAGCCGTGCGTCGAGCCCGCCGCGGCTTGAAGGTACGGGGATGCGTACAGATGGCTCACACCGAGCCGCTGGAGATAGGGGGCGATGGCCGTGACGTCGTCGAACCCGAACGTCGGCTGGAGCTGGACCCGGTACGTCGACAGCGGCCAGGGGTTGCGCCGCCCGTCTGGCGGGTCAGGGGGTTCGGGTTTTGGGGGGGACTCGGGGGGCGGAGCCCCCCGAGGGTCAGTCGACACGGCGGAGAACCATCAGCGACCGGGCGCCGACGTCGATCTGGTCGCCCTTCTTGACCGGTTCACCCTCGCCCAGCCCCGGGTCCCAGGCGTGGGTGGTCCCCGAGCCGTTCGGTTGGCTCACCGCCCCCGCCCCGGCGTCCGGGCGCAGGTGCAGGTCGTCGGTGTCGAGGACGACGACCCAGTGATCGCCCCAGTCCCGGTTGGGGATGGTGAACGGCAGGCGCTCGTAGTGGGCGTTGAACAGCACCAGGAAGCTGTCGTCGGTGATCTTCTCGCCCCGGAGGTCGGGGTCGGGAATGGCGTCGCCGTTGAGGAACATGCCGACCGACTTGGCGAAGCCGGAGTCCCAGTCCTCCTCGGTCATCTCCGTCCCGTCGGGGGCGAACCAGCCGATGTCGGTGACGGTCTCGCCGTGGATCGGCCGGCCCTGGAACCACCGGCGGCGGTGGAACACCGGATGGTCGCGGCGGAACTCGGCCAGCCGTGAAGTGAGTCCGACGAGGTCGGCGTTCTCCTCCTTCAGGGACCAGTCGAGCCAGGAGATCTCGTTGTCCTGGCAGTAGGCGTTGTTGTTGCCGCCCTGGGTGCGGCCCATCTCGTCGCCGCCCAGCAGCATGGGGATGCCCTGCGACAGGAAGATGCTGGCCAGGAAGTTGCGCTGCTGGCGGCGCCGCAGCGACCGGATCCCCGGGTCGTCGGTGGGGCCCTCGGCGCCGTGGTTCCACGACCGGTTGTGGCTCTCCCCGTCGTTGTTGCCTTCGCCGTTGGCGTCGTTGTGCTTGTCGTTGTACGACACCAGGTCGGCGAGGGTGAAGCCGTCGTGGGCGGTGACGAAGTTGATCGACGCCGACGGGTGGCGCCCGTCCGCCTGGTAGAGATCGGAGCTGCCGGTGATGCGGGAGGCGAACTCCGGGAGGGCGGCGTTTTCGCCCCGCCAGAAATCTCTGACGACGTCGCGGTACTTGCCGTTCCACTCCGACCACAGGGGCGGGAAGTTGCCGACCTGGTAGCCGCCCTCGCCGACGTCCCACGGTTCGGCGATGAGCTTCACCTGGCTCACGACCGGGTCCTGCTGGATCAGGTCGAAGAAGGCCGACAGCCGGTCGACCTCGTGGAGGCCCCGGGCCAGCGTGGAGGCGAGGTCGAAGCGGAAGCCGTCGACGTGCATGTCCGTGACCCAGTAGCGCAGCGAGTCCATGATCAGCTGCAGGACCTGCGGATGCGCGGCGTTGACCGTGTTGCCGCAGCCGGTGACG
>JAUZEY010000404.1 GCA_030838785.1 Actinomycetota bacterium
ACATCATGTAGCGGCCGGTCGGCCGGCCCTTTCTCGTGCGGCCCTTGCGGCGCTCGATGGCCGCCTCGTCGAGCTCGTCGAGCATCGCCTCGACTTCCGACTGCCGGGCCTTCTCGGCCGTGGCGGCGGCGCTCCGCCCCCCGCGGGCCCGGCCCGAGGCGGGAGCGGGCGTGGCGGGGGCGGCCGCCGAGCTGCTGCTCGCCCGTTCGCCGCCGCTGCTACCCCCGGATCGGCCACGGCCGCGGCTGCGGCGACGCCTCGGGGCGCCGTCCTCGGCGTCGGCGTCGGCGGTCGTTCGGGAGGAGGGAGCGTCCGCGGCCGGAGTCGGGGCGGCGGGCGCAGAGATTTCGAGTGAGGCGGCGGAGGCGGCCGCCGACCGGCCCCTTCCGCCCGTGGCTGACCGGCTCCTCCCGCCGGGTTCAGCGCTCCCGCCGGCCTTGTCGCCGGACGGGCCCGGGGCGGCACTCGCCTTCTCGCCGGACGGGCCCGGGGCGGCACTCGCCTTCTCGCCTGACAACCCTGCGGAGCCCGGCTTCTCCGCGGCCGGGCCGACCGAAGCCACCCTCTCGCCGAAGAGCCCGTCTGAGCCCGCCTTCTCGGCGGCCGACGGGACAGGCTTCGGCGGGCCGGGAGCAGGACCGGCCGAGTCTCCGGCCGGGCCGGGACGGCCCGGAAGCGACACCTGGAGCGGCCCGGAGGACAGCGGCTCGGGGTCCACCGGGCCGGCGGCACGGGCCGCGCCCTGGCGGGAGCGGCCGCCCGACCGGGGAACGCGGTCCGCCGCCCCGGCATCGGACCCGGGGACCCCGGCGTCGTCGGCGGCGGTCTCGGCTGTCGCCGCGGCGCTGGACGGCCGGCGGCTGCCGGCCGTCGACCGTGACCGGCGGGGCGGGTCGGGGGGGTCGGCGCCAGGGCCGTCGGCCTCACCGCCGGCGGCCGGGTCGGCCGGAGCGGCACCCGCCGCGCCAGCCCGCGTCGAAGCGCCCGATGCGGCGCGGGGCTGCGAACGGCTCTGGCGGCCGGCGGCCGGGGCGGCCTTCTCGGTCAGATCGACGGCGTCGTCGCCGTCGCCGTCGTCATCATCGAGGTCGGTGTCGTCGTCGCTGTCGGAGTCAGACCCGCCCGGCCCGGTCGATGACGGACGACGACGGTTGCGACCACCCCGCGAACCGCGGCGCCGCCGCTTGCGGACGACTACACCGTCCTCGCCGCCGGCGCTCGGGGCCGGCCCTCCCTCGCCCTGTTCCGGCCGCGCAACAGCGACCGGTTCGTCGGAGACCGGGCGGGCCTCCGGAACGCTCTCGTCGGACATGGAACCCTTTCCTCGTGTCGCGCGCTAATGCAGCGCGCCGGCGCCCGGCGGCCGATGCACCACGACGGATGCACAGCGGGGGGCGCAGAGTCGATTGGTGGGGGGCGCCTCCGGCGCCCGGATCGATCTGGTCAGACTTCGGGACGTGACGGGCCAGGAGCGCCATCGCTCGGACCCACCCCCGCGCCGCCGACACGCGCCACCACCCGGCCAGCAGGGCCAGGGCAAGGACCGCTCCTGCGGTCGTCGCGGGCAGTCGCGTGTCGCGATGAGCAGACACTCCTGGTCGGGCGGGCCGCCGAACCGTCAGCGGGGAGGGGCGGGCAGCCGGGCTTCCGGTGCCACGACCCGTCCCGACGAACCGGGAGGGCTCGATCGCCTCGGCCAGCAGCGGTTCAGTCCGCGGCCAGAGGGTCTTCATCACGTTACGGCCAGTCTAGCGGTCAGAAGCCAGGTCGCCCCAGTGGCGTTTTGCGTAGGGGGAGGCCGGTGAAGCTCCCGAGCTTCGGGCCACATTGGCCGCCAGGCCGACGGCGGCGAAGCTCGCCACCATCGACGACCCGCCGTAGCTGAGGAACGGGAGGGGGATCCCGGTGATCGGTGTGATCCCCATCGTCATGCCGACGTTCTCGGTGACCTGGAAGACCAGCATCGCCAGCACCCCGGCGCAACACAGGGCCCCGAACGGATCGGCCGTCCGCCACGCCGCCCGCCAGATCCGCCAGGCCAGGACGGCGAAGAGGGCCAGCACCGTGGCCCCGCCGACGAGGCCGAGCTCCTCTCCCACCACGGTGAAGACGAAGTCGGTGTGCTGCTCCGGCACGTAGGCCAGGCGGGTCTGGCTGCCGGAGAAGAGGCCCGCCCCCACCAGACCCCCCGACCCGATGGCGATCTTGGCCTGCTCCAGGTTCCAGGTCGCGCCCCGGGGGTCGTGCGCCTGGTGGAGAAAGCCGGTGAGGCGCTCGACCTGGTAGGGGGCCAGCACTCCGGCTCGCAGGACACCGGCCGTGGCCAGCACCCCGAGGAAGGCCAGTAGGGCCAGGTGGCGGGCCCGGGCCCCGGCCACGGCCACGACGCCGGCGGTGAGGGCGACGAGGACCATGGCCGTCCCGAGGTCGGGCTGGAGGAGCACGAGGCCGCCGGGCAGCGCCAGGAGCAGGAGGGCGCCGACGAGCCGCCGACCGTCGAGCGGTCCGCCGACCCGGGCCCCGTGGGCGGCCAGCGCCAGGATGAGGACGGGCTTCATCACCTCGGCCGGCTGCAGGGCCAGCGGCCCGAGGCTGAACCAGGCCTGCGCTCCGTTGGTGGTGGAGCCGAGCGGGCTGAGGACCAGCCCGAGCCCGACCAGAGCGACCAGATAGAGCAGGTTCGCCCGCCGCCGGAGGGCGTCCAGATCGACGACGGCGGCCCCCGCCAGGGCCACGGCCCCGATGGCCATCCAGAGGAGTTGGCGGGCCAGGAAGACCGCACCGTGGCGCTGGGTGGCCGCCCCGACCATGACGACGCCGAGCAGGGCCAGGGCCACGACGCTCCCGATGAGGACGGGGTCGTAGCCCGCCACCCGCCGCCCGACCCGCCGCCGCACCCTTCGCCACGCGCCCCGCACGACGCGCCTCACCGGCGACCCGCCGCCCGGGCGACGGGCTCCGCCGACACCGCCGGCGGGCCGGGGACGCGCGCCCGCGAACCCGGGGCCGACGCCGGCGGAGCGGGGGACGGGCGGGGGACGCCGGTCAGGACCTCAAGGACCCGGCGGACGATGGGGGCGGCGACGGCCGAGCCGAATCCGGCCTCCTCCACGACGGCGACGACGGCGAACTGCGGGTCGTTGGCCGGCGCGACGGCGGCGAAGAG
>JAUZEY010000409.1 GCA_030838785.1 Actinomycetota bacterium
GCCGCCTCCGGCCCCCGTGAGGGCCCTCGCCGAGCGGCTTTCGGCCGAAGGGCGCGAGGCTCTGGCCCGTATCGAGGCCCAACTGGCCGCCCTGGAGCGCGTCGAGCTGGCGAAACGGTCCCTCGAATGGCACGAGGCCCACGCCGGTCGGCAGGAGCCGGCCGAGTAGTTCGGCCGGAAGCCGTTACGCGGCTTCGATCTCCCAGGTCACGGTTTCGGCGCCGCCGCCGAAGCGGGGCACCCACTGCCGTTCCACTGCGTCTTCGCCGCAACACCAGCAGGACCCGCCGCCCCGGCCGAACACGTGACAGCTCCGGCAGAACCAGGCGTCGAACGGATTGGTGGGGTGGTAGAGGGCGCCGACGCTGCGGGCCTCACGGATGGTCTCCTCCAGCTCGGCCAGCCGCCGGGCCCCGCCGGGCGTGAGACCGCCGGGCGTGAGACCACCGGGCCCGCCAGCCTCAGGCGAGGGCTGGTGAAGCTCCCGAGTCTCTGGAGCCTCCGTGAGGGCGGCGGTCGGCTGCATGGTCTCCTCCGTGGGACGCAGGTGCGTGCGATTGATTTCCCTATCGGCACGTTCGCGTCCTGCGCTTAAGCCATATCCCCGCGGGAGGAGAGCCCGGGTTGAGGTTTTTTGGGCGGGGCGTTTGCGCCGCGGGCTACGACCTGGCCGCGGCGATGGCCTGCTGAAGGGTTTCGAAGTCGTCGTCGGGGATGCGGTGCAGGTTCCCCTGGAAGGCCAGCCTCCAGTGCTCAGACGGCCATTTCCGGACGTAGGCGAGGCCCGGGCCGACCGCCGACGACGGCACCCAGTCGGCCTGGTCGAGGACGACGCGGGGGGAGATCTTCACCCGCCAGGGGTAGTCCTCACCCGGCTTCGACTGCCACACGACCTCGTGGTCCTCGTAGCCCTCGCTCTCGATCCGGGCGGTGGCGCCGAACGCCTGCACCTGCGAGACGTAGTAGACGAGGTTGTCGCCCGGGCGCATCTGCTCCAGGACCTTCCGGCGCTGGCGCGTCTTGAACCCCTGGACCGAGAAGCCCAGGTCGCGGGTGCGGCCGAAGTTGTCGGGCCCGCCGACAACCATCCAGCTGCTCACGGCGAACGCTTAGGAGAAGGAGTTCCCGCAGCCGCAGGTTCGGGTGGTGTTGGGGTTGTTGATGCTGAACCCCGCCCCCATCAGCCCTTCCTTGTAGTCCAGGGAAGCGCCGCTGAGGTACTGGAGGCTGGCAGAGTCGACCACGACCTTCACGCCGTCGAAGTCGGCCTTGTGGTCGTCAGCGGCGAAGTCGCTGTCGAAGAACATCTCGTAGCTGAAGCCGGAGCAGCCCCCGGGCCGCACCGCCACGCGGAGGGCCAGCTCGCTGTTCCCCTCAGCCTCGACGAGCTCCTTGACCTTCTTCGCCGCCGACTCGGTCACGGTGATCACAACGCCTCCTCAGTACCTACGAAACACCTTCAGCGTACCCGACGCTCACCGTTACATTGCACGGGTCCCTGTCGATCAACGTGCGGAAGTCCCCCACCATTCCCGCTGTTTGCCCGCTCCGGGCGGTTTGGGCCACCAATCCCTCCACGATTCCCCGATGCAGGTGGCAGACGAGCTCCGGGTAGGCCTCGGCCAGCTCCCGGAACGGGCAATGGAGGAAATCGACCCGCACCCGGCGGCCGCTGCCGTCGGGGCCGAGCTCCGACTGCACCGGGTCGAACCCCAGGCGGTCGAGCTCGGCGACCAGGGCGGCCAGGCAGCCCCGCCCGCTCTGCCGCCGGCTGTTGGCGTCGGTGCCCCAGCGGCGGCCGAGGCTCGCGGCGTCGAGACCGTCGCCGCCGAGTTGCTCGGCCAGGGCGGCCAGCAGCCCGGCGAGGAGGGTGTGGGCCGGCGGGTCGAGGCCGAGCCCGGGAGCGCCCGGGGCCAGCGAGTAGCGCAGCTGCGGCCGCCCGACGGTCCCCCGGTGGATCGGCTCCACCTCCACCAGCCCGGCCTCCCGCATGCGGTCGAGGTGGGGCCGCACGGTGTTGGGATGAAGGGAGAGCCTTTCGGCCAGCTCGGAGGCCGACAACGGAGCCGGCGAACGGCCGAGCTCCTGGTAGATGGCGAACCGCGTGTCATCCCCCAACGCCTTGAAGATGGGGAGCGGTTCGATCACCGGCTCATCACAGGGTTGACCGTAGCCCGAGAACGGAATATTTTCAAGGTGTTGGCCGGTTTAATATGGCGCCATGAACCCTGATCGCCCGACTCACGAAGAGGTCTGGCGCATGCTCGAGGCGGTCATCGACCCCGAGCTGCACTCCAGCATCGTCGAGCTCGGGATGGTGCGCGACGTCGGCGTCGACGAGGACGGGCTCGTCAGCGTCGAGATCGCCCTGACCATCGCCTCCTGCCCCCTGCGGGGCCAGATCGAGGGCGACGTCGAAAGCCGGGTGCGCGGCCTGCCCGGCGTCACCGGCGTCGAGATCCGCACCAGCGCCATGACGGCCCAGGAACGGGCCAGCCTGATGGCCCGCGCCCGCAAGCAGGCCGCCGAGCGGGCGCCGGAGACCCAGATCCCCCTCACCACCCGCATCCTGGCCGTGGCCAGCGGGAAGGGCGGCGTCGGCAAGTCCTCGGTCACGGTCAACCTGGCGGCGGCCATGGCCGCCCGGGGCCACACGGTCGGCGTCCTCGACGCTGACATCTGGGGCTTCTCGGTGCCCCGCATGCTGGGCGTGACGGGCCGCCTCGGCGGGAGCGACGGGAAGATCCACCCCAACGAGGTCGAGGTGCCGTCCCTGCGGCCCGGTGGGTCCCCCGGCCTCCTCAAGATCGTGTCGATGGGCTTCCTGGTCGAAGACGAGGGCATGGCCCTCATGTGGCGGGGCCTGGTCCTGGCCAAGGCCGTGGAGCAGTTCCTGACCGACGTGCGGTGGGGCGACCTCGACTACCTGCTCATCGACATGCCGCCGGGGACGGGGGACATCCAGATGGCGCTGTCGCGGCTCCTCCCCCGGGCCGAGCTCCTGGTCGTGACCACTCCGGCGCTGGCCGCCCAGAAGGTGGCCGTCCGGGTGGCCGACATGGCCCGCCGGTCCTACCTCAAGGTGGCGGGCGTGGTCGAGAACATGAGCGCCTTCACCTGCGACCACGGCCAGTCGTACGCCCTGTTCGGCACGGGTGGCGGGCAGGCGCTGGCCAGCGAGGTCGGCGCGCCGCTGCTGGCCGAGATCCCCCTGGAGCCCGGAGTGGCGGCCGGGGGCGACACCGGCTCCCCACTGGCGCTGGCCGAACCGCAGAGCGCCGCCGGCCAGGCGTTCCACCTCCTCGCCCACCGGCTCGCCACCGAGATCATGCCGCCGGTGGAGATGGCCGGCTGCACGGCCCGCATCTTCGCTGCCGCCAACGCCAATCTGGCCGCCCTCGATGCCGCCAAGGCCGGCGGTAGCCCGCCGGGGACCGGCGAGGCCTGATCCGACCCGCCCGTCAGCGGCGGCGCTTGATCCGATCGAGCCAGCCGCCGAAGCCGCGGCGCTCGTCCTGCTTCTTGAACTCGGCCAGGATCTCGGGGCCGACGGCGTTCACGATGTTCTCCGCCTCGTCGAGCAGGGCGGCGGCCGTCTCGTCGAAGCCCTCGGGGGCCGGCGGCCCGAGATCGCTCTGGAGGGGGCCGTAGCTCCAGCCGACATCGGCCATCCGGGGCTTGAACGCCGGGCAGTTGTCGGGGCAGCGCCAGGGCGCCTCGGGGGCGAGGTCGAGATCGCACTTGCGGACGGATTCGCCCGTGGCGTACGTCCGGCTCTCGTAGAACTTGCAGTTGGTCCGCATTCCCACGATTCCATCGTATGGCGGAAGCGCTCCGGCGGAGACGGCGGGCCAGGCGGCCGTGACCGCTTCGCGTCAATCGATCCGTTGCAGCGGGCCGGGGGCGGCGGCGACCCACATGGGCCCTCCGACCTCGACCCAGCCCCGATGCATCAGGCCCGTCGTGAACGGCATCACCGGCCGGCCCTCACCCGAAACTGCGATACAGCCGCCGTCGCCTCCGGCCGCCGTCACCGCGGCCAGGGCCGCCCGGCAGGCGGCGTCGAGGTCGGCGCCCTCGAGGCGGAGCCGGGCGTCGACCTCGTGGGCGAAGGCCGCCCGGAGGAAGGCCTCCCCGACCCCGGTGGCCGACACGGCGCAGGTGGCGTCCTCGGCCCAGGTACCGGCGCCGGGAACCGGACTGTCGCCGACCCGCCCGGGGATCTGGCCGGTGCGGCCTCCGGTCGACGTGGCGGCGGCGAGGTGCCCGCCGGCGTCGCGGGCGACGGCGCCGACCGTCGAGCCGCCGACGGGCGGCGTCCGGTCGGCGACGGGCCGGCGGGCCAGCGCCCGGCGGCGGCGGTCGGTGATGAACCACTTCTGGGGCTCGAAGGCCAGGCCTGCCTCCCGGGCGAAAGCCTCGGCGCCGGGCCCGGCCAGGAGGACGTGGCGGCCGTCGTCCATCACCGCCCGGGCGGCCAGGACCGGATGGCGGACCCCGGTGACGGCGGCGACGCCGCCGAGCCGCCGACCCCGCCCGTCCGCCACGGCGGCGTCCATCTCGACGGTGCCGGCGGCGGTGAGGGCGGAGCCCCGGCCGGCGTTCCACTCCTCGTCGTCCTCGAGGACGGTCACCGCGGCCAGGACCGCCTCCAGGGCTGCGCCACCGCCGCTCAGCACGGCGAGACCGGCCCGGAGGGCGGCGGCCAGACCGGCGGCCTGCCGGGCCCAGCGGGAGCCGTGGTCATCGGCGTCGTCGGCGTCGTCGGGAGCGGGGCCGGCCCCACCGTGGATCGCGAGCACCGCCGGCGGCCGCATCGGCCCAGGGTAAACCGGCTCTCCCGCTCTACGGTGCGGTGGCGGCCGCCCAGTGGACGATCATGTCCGCCCCCTGGGCCCGGACCCGCTTCAGCATGCGGGCCAGGATCTCCTGGGCCCGGCCGTCCACCGAACCGATCCGGGCCAGGTCGACCACGACCCGCCGATGGCCGGCTCGCAGGATCCCGAACAGCACGGCCCGCAGCCGACCGGCAGAATCAGAGTCGAGGTCGCCCGAGACCGAAACGGCCACGGCGTCGCCGCTCATGCCCACGACGATGTTGAATTCCTCTGGCACCACGGAGGACAGCGCTCCTTCGGCGGGCCGGCCCGCCCTGGCCGGCCATCGCTTGAGCAGTACCCCGGTCCGAGCGCTTCCAAAGCCGAGATCTCCAGGAGCGCACCCACCAGCCCTTCTGGACGGAGAGCCCCGTCCGGCGGGTGACGGAGCGGTACCGTTGCCGCCATGGCCCGCTTCCGACTCGTGCCGGAACGGTCCTCGTTGGCCATCGACGCTCGTTCCAACGTGGGGCCGATCCGCTGGGAGGCCACCGGGCTGCAGGGCGGGTTCGAGCTGGTGGAGGACGGTCTTCCGGACACCGTCGACCCCCGCAAGGCGCAGTGGGCCGACCTGGAGCTGGCCGTCGACAGCCTGTCCTCCGGCAACCCGCTGTACGACGCCGAACTGATGCGGCGCATCGATGCCCGCACGTATCCGACCGCTCAGCTCGCCCTGCGCCACGTCGATCCTGTCGGTACGGGCAACCGGTACCAACTCCAGGGCGACCTCACGTTCCACGGAGTGACCCGCCTGCTGACCGGCACGGTCGAGATCGCCTTCCCGGCGTCCGGCGTGGCCCTCATCTACGGCGAGAAGGTCATCGACATCCGGGACTTCGACGTTCCCTCCCCGGCCGTCCTCATGCTGAAGATCCTCCCCGACGTCCGGGTGCGGATGAGCCTCGAGGCCGAACGGGAGGGATGATCCGGTCGGCGTCCGCAGCCGGACCAGTGCGAAAGGGGCAGTCGGTATGGAAACGCTCGTCGGGGTGGTCCTCGGGTATGTGCTGCGGGGCGCGACCGGGAGCCAGGGCTTCAACGAAGTCATGGCGCAGACGAAGGCCGTGACGGAGTCCGACGAGTTCAAGGGGCTGGTCCGGGCGGTGCGCCACCACGGCCGCACCGTGCTTCACGACCTGTCGATCACGCTGGCGCAACGGGCGGAGAACGTTGCCGAGATGATGGAGCCCGAGCCTCTGCGCGAACCGCCGAACCCCTGGGCCCGCTGGGGCATGTCACCCTCCGGGGAGGGCGGCCCGCGCTGATTCGAAGAATCCCGCCGTCCTCCTCAGGTTCCGCCGCCGCCGGCCGAGAGAGGGGTGATTGAGGCAGGAGGCTCGATGCCGGCTCCCCCGGTGAGGAACAGCGCGACCGAGGAGACCGTCAATCCGATGTTGGTGCGGCCCGGCGACCCAGCCGGAGAAACGGGTGGCTCGGTGGCGGATCTCGTCGCCGTCATCGAACGGTCCTCGGACGCCATCATGACCTGCGACCGGCTCGGGCGGCTGCTCACCTGGAACCGCAGCGCCGAGCGCTTGTGGGGTTGGGGCCCGTCCGAGGTAATCGGGCAGTCGTCCGTGGAGTTGCTCTTCCCTCCCCACCTCCAGAACGACATCCGGAAGCTCGCTCAACGGGTGCTGGCCGGCGAGACGCTGGAGGACATCGAGACCGAGGCCCGGCGCCGCGACGGCATGCTCGTCCCGATCGCCGTGAACTGCTCCCCGCTCGTCGACGAGACCGGGACCGTCCACGGCGGGTCGCTGGTCGCCCGGGACATGAGCGAGCTCCGGCTGTATCAGGCGACCCTGGCCGAGAGCGAGGCCCGCCTGCGGGACGCCGAGGCGCTGGCCCATGCCGGCATGTGGCTGTGGGACGCCGCCACCGACACCGTCCAGTGGTCCGACGAGCTCCACAGGATCCACGCCCTCGACCCCCGCCACTTCGACGGGAGCCTGGCCGCCCACCTGGCCCCGGTGATCGCCGAGGACCGGGACCGCGTCACCGAGGCCATGCTCGCCGGGCTCCGGACGGGCGACGCCCTGGAGATCGACTACCGGATCGCCCGTCCGACCGGCGAGCGGCGCTGGGTGTCGGCCCGGGGCACCGCCACCACAGACTCCTCCGGCCGCCGGGTGGGGCTGCGCGGGATCTGCCAGGACGTCACCGATGCGAAGGCGGCGGAGGAGGCGCTGCGCCGGCAGGCCAGCCTCCTCCACCTCGTGCAGCGCATCGCCGTCGCCGCCAACGAGGCCACGACCCTCGAAGCGGCGCTGCGGAGCTGCCTCGACGCCGTCTGCGGCCACACCGCCTGGCCCGCCGGTCGAGCCGTCTTCGCCGAGGCCGAGCTGTGGCACGTGGCCGAGCCCGACCGCTTCGGCTGGATCCGCCAGGCGCTGGCCGGCCGGCCGTCGGCGCTCGCCCACCACGTCAGGGTGGGGCGCGCCCCGGTTGCCGGCCAGGCCACCACGGCGGGGGTCGTCGGGATCGGCGTCCCCGTCCTCGTCGGGTCGGAGGTCGCCGCCGTCCTCGAGTTCTTCTCCGTCGAACCTGCCGAACCCAGCGATCAGCTCATGGAGGCGCTGCTGGCCGGCGGCATCCAGCTCGGGCGGGTGGTCGAGCGGACCCGGGCCGACCGGGCCCTGGCCGAGCAAGCCCTCCATGACCCCCTGACCGGCCTGCCGAACCGGGTGCTGTTCCTCAACCGGCTCAACCACGCCCTGAGCCGGAACGAACGCCAGCGCAACCGCCTGGCCGTGCTCTTCCTCGATCTCGACGGCTTCAAGCACGTCAACGACAGCCTCGGCCACGACGTCGGTGACGCGCTCCTAGTGGCCGTGGCCCGGCGCCTCGGGGGCGTGTTGCGGCCGGGCGACACGCTGGCCCGTTTCGGCGGCGACGAATTCACCGTCCTGTGCGATCAGCTGACCGACGAGGAACAGGCCATCGTCGTGGCCCGGCGGCTGGCCGACGCCCTGGTGGATCCGATCGACCTCGGCGGTGGGAGCGAGGTGGTCGTCAGCATCAGCATCGGCGTGGCCTTCTCGGGCCGGGACGACGACTCCGCCGATCACCTGCTGCGCGATGCCGACGTGGCGATGTACCGGGCCAAGGAACAGGGAAGGGCCCGGTGGGAGGTGTTCGACGTCGCCATGCACACCCGGGCGGCGTACCGTTTGGAGGTCGTCAAAGACCTGCGTCGGGCCCGGGAGCTCGGTCAGATGGCGCTCGAGTACCAGCCTCAGGTCTCGATGGTCGACGGTCGCATCCTCGGCGTCGAGGCGCTGCTGCGCTGGCGCCATCCCCAGCAGGGCCTGCTCTCCCCGGCCGAGTTCATCCCCCTCGCCGAGGAGTCCCAACTGATCCTGCCGATCGGGTCCTGGGTGATCCGGGAAGCCTGCGCCCAGCTGGCCGCCTGGCAGGACGAGTTCCCCGGCGCCGCCGACCTCGAGATGTGCGTCAACGTCTCCGCCCGCCAGTTGGCGTCCGACGACCTCGTCTCGGTCGTCTCGGCCGCCATCGCCGAGCACCGTCTCGACCCGACCAAGGTCTGCCTGGAGATCACGGAGAGCGTGCTCATGGAGGACGCCGACTTCTACCTCGAGGCGCTGCGCCGGTTGTTCCGGGTCGGCGTGCGGGTGGCGGTCGACGACTTCGGGATCGGCTACTCATCACTGGCCTATCTGCGCCGGTTCCCGGTCGACGTCCTCAAGCTGGACCGGGCGTTCATCGAGGGGCTCGGCACCGGGGCCGACACGACCCAGGCCCGGGCCATCGTGCGGGCGGTCATCGAGATGGCCCACGCCCTCCAGCTGACCCTGGTGGCCGAGGGCATCGAAACGGCCGACCAGGCGGCGGCGCTGTGCCGCCTGGGCTGCGACCTCGGCCAGGGCTACTGGTTCGCCCGTCCGCAGTCGCCCGACGCGCTGCTCGACCTGCTCCGCCGCGGCGGCCTGGCGCTGCCGCCGTCGACCCGTGTCGGCGCGGTCGCCCGCCCCGAGCTCGCCGCCGGGTGACCTGATCCGTCGCTAGCCTCCCGGCCGTGCAGGGGCGGCCGACGACCCGGGACCGATGACCGGCATCCGGCTGGGGTTGCTGGTGATCGCCGTCGCCGGGGTGCTGATCCGTAGGCCCGGAGTCCCGGCGTGGGGGGCGCCGGTCTCGATGGTCGTCGTCGGCCTGGCGCTCGGAGCGTTCGGAACAGGCACGGTCGGCGACGCCCTGGATCCGATGGCCGAACCGCTCGGGTTCCTCCTGCTCGCCGTGCCGCTGGCCGTGATGCTGGATCGTCTGGGCTTCTTCACCGCCGTCGCGGCCCGGATCGACCACCACCGGCACCTGCACCTGGGGCTCTGGATCTTCGCCGCCGCGGTGACCACGCTGTTCAACCTCGACGCGTCGGTGGTCCTGCTCACCCCGCTCTACGTCCGGATCGCCCGGCGGCACGGTCTCGATCCGGTGGCACTCGCCTTCGTGCCGATCCTTCTCGCCTGCTTCGCATCGAGCGCCCTGCCGGTGTCGAACCTGACCAACCTCCTGGCCGCGGGCCGGTTCGATCTCGGCACTGCGATGTTCGCGTCACGGCTCGGGCCGGCCTCGGCGGTGGCGACCGCGGTCGGCTACTGCGGCTATCGCCGGGTGTTCCGTGAAACCGTCCCCGGCCGCTCGACCAACGAGCCGTTCGATCCTCGAGCCCTGCGGCTGGGCGCGCCGGTGGTTCTCTTCGTGCTCGTGGGCTTCACCGTCGGCGACGCGTGGGCGGTCCCGGCGTGGGTCGTCGCCGCGGCCGCCGATGTCGTCCTCGTCGCCATGACGCGCCGGGTTCCCTGGAGGACGATCCCCTGGGGTGCGGCGGCCCTCGCCGCCTCCCTGGGCGTCTTGGCCGCCTCCGCCTCGCCGAGCCTCCACCTCGACCGGGTCCTCGGCGGGACGGGAAGCGGGTCGACGGTCCGGATCTTCATCGTGTCAGCGTTCGGAGCCACCGCCCTCAACAACCTGCCCGCCCTGCTCGTGTCGCTTCCCGCCCTCGGCGCCAATCCCGGCTCCCGCCTCTGGGCCCTCCTGCTGGGAGTCAACCTCGGACCGGTGCTGGCCATCAACGGCTCGTTGGCCGGCCTGCTCTGGCTCGACACCGCCCGGCGGCTCGGCGTCCCCGTCGACTCCCGGACCTACACCCGGGTCGGGTGGCGCGTCGGCCTACCGGCCCTCGCCGCCGGTTGTGCCACCCTGCTCGTCACCAACCGCCTGCTCGGCTGAGGGGCTTCCGGGCGTTACTTTGCGTGGCGTAGCGCTCGTTACGATGCTCGGTTGTGCTGCGGCTGCTCATCTTCACTCTCGTGGGGTTGTTCGCATCGTGGACACTGCCTTCAGCGCCGAGCACGTGTTCGCCGCTCGCACCGCCAGAGCGATGATCGCCTCGATCGCGGAGCGGATCCTCGGGCTCCACGGGGCATCGGCCCTGGCGGTGGTCTTCCTCCTCCCGGCCCTGGAGTCCTCGGCCTTCGTCGGCTTCGTCTTTCCCGGCGAGATCGCGGTGCTCCTCGGTGGTGTGCTGGCCTCCCAGCATCAGGCCGGCCTCGGGGCGGTGCTGCTGGCCGCCATGGCGGGGGCCATCGTGGGTGACAGCATCGGCTACGAGGTCGGCAAACGCTGGGGCCGCCGTCTCCTCCAGGGCAGCATCGGGCGGGTCGTCAAGGCGGACCATCTCGAACGGGCGGAGCGGTTTCTCCAGACCCGGGGCGGCAAGGCCGTCTTCTTCGGGCGCTTCACCGCTGCGCTGCGGGTCCTCATCCCAGGGTTGGCCGGCATGTCCGGCCTCCACTACCGGCGGTTCCTCGCTTACAACGCCGCCGGGGGCGTGGTGTGGGCCACGGCCTTCGTGTTCGCCGGCTACCTGGCCGGCGACAGCTGGCGTCATGTGGAACACGTCGCCGGTCGAGCCAGCCTCCTCCTCTTCCTGCTCCTCGTCCTGACGGTCGCCGTGGTGCTCATCGCCCGGTGGATCGGCCGCCACCAGGACCGCTTCCGGGCGCTGGCCTCGGCGCAGCTCAACCGGCCGGCCCTGGCCCGGCTGCGGGCCCGGTACGGCCGTCAGCTCGACTTCCTCGCCCGCCGCTTGCAGCCCGGAGGGGCGCTCGGCCTGTCGCTCACCGCCTCGCTGGCCGCCCTGGTGGCCATCGGATGGGTGCTCGGCGGTCTCGTCCAGGACGTCGTCGGCGGCGAGGGCGCGATCCGGTTCGACCAGCCCGTCCTCCGGTGGTTCGTGGATCACCGGGAACCGTGGCTCACCACGGCCATGCGGATCGTCACCACGTTCGGGAGCTCAGTGGTGCTGATCCCCCTGGGTCTCGCCGTCGGCGCCTGGTACCGATGGGGACGCCACCGGTCTCGACCGCTCGCCCTCCTCACCGCCGCCTACGGCGGCTCCTTCCTCTTGTCCCAGGCCGTCAAGAGCCTCACCAGCCGGGCCCGCCCACCGGCCAGCTTGGCCATCGGTCACTTCACCGGGCACGCCTTCCCGTCCGGCCACGCCACCGAGGCCGCCGCGGTGTACGGCATGCTCGCCGTCGTCGTGGCCGGCGGCACGCCCCGCTGGCGCCACAAGGTCACCGTCTGGGCCCTCGCCGTCCTGACCGTCACGATCATCGGGATCAGCCGCCTCTATCTCGGCGCGCATTGGCTCACCGACGTCCTCGGCGGCTGGGCCCTCGGAAGCCTCTGGCTCCTCCTGGTCGAGGCCGCAACACAGGCCATCACCGGACGGCGGGC
>JAUZEY010000414.1 GCA_030838785.1 Actinomycetota bacterium
TTCCGGCCGCGGGACAGCCGGCCCTGGCACCCTGAAGAGCGCCACGGAGACGGCGAATGTCGCCCACCCGAGGCCCACGGTCGGATCGTACCGCGTCGCTGAAAATTGGCTATTTCCGACGAAAATCAGCACTGGTTTCCGGGGAAAGCCACAATTAATGTGCCCGTCATGGCCATCGCAACGCGCCGCCTCCAGGCTCCTGTCGCCCCACCGCTCACGCCGGGGGAGCGGCCCGCCGCCAGCCGGCGGCGGCCCCGGGGCCTCGACCCCGTGCCGCCGCCGGGCCCCGACAGCCGGGAGGCGCAGCGCCGCGTCATGGAGGCGGCGCTCGAGGCCGGCGACCTCGCCGTCACCGTCGCGGCGATCGCCGGGCTCACCCGCTCGGCGGTCGTCCTCCAGGATCCGTTCCTGGCCGTGCTGGTCGCGGCACCAGACCCGGCCGCGCCCGATTCGGCCGGAACCGCAGCCAAAGCCGGATCCGGAGCCGACATCGCCCTCACCCGGTCCGGATGCCCGCTGGTGCGGGACCTGCTGCGGGCCGGCGAGGAGGGCCGCCCGGCGCTGGTCGAGCTGCCCAAGCAGGGCTCCGACCCGGCCCGGCTCGTGGCCCGCATCACGGCCCGGGGCGAGGTGCTCGGCTTCCTCGTGGCGGCGGCGGTCGACCGCGCCGCCTACGCCACGCTGGAGGCGGCCGCCCCGATCGTCGCTCTCCTGCTCCAGGCCGAGGAACGCCTCTGCCGACTCCTGGCCCGGGACCAGCAGGAGCTCTTCCTCGACCTGCTGGCCGGCCGCTCGGCCGGCTGCCTGTTCATCCAGGGCCGCCGGCTCGGCCACGACCTCGAGCACCCCCACTGGCCGCTCGTCTTCACGACCCGGGCTGCAGGCGCGGCCGGGGCCGGGCCGGCCGGCGACGAGCCGGACGAGGGTGCGGCGCCCGGAAGCGGCGGGGCGGCGAGCCGGCTGGAGGAGGTCGTGCGCGACGCCCTCCGCGACGGCCGGTCCACCGGGCGGCCGGCGCCGGTCGTCGGCGTCGACGGCGACGCCGTGGTCGTCTTCCTCCCCGACCATCCTGACCGCCCCGACCGCCCCGACCACCCCGACCACCCTGACCACCCCGGCGGGCCGGCCGGTCTCGCCCGTCGGGTCCGGAGCCTGGCCGCCCGCCGGGGCCTGACGACAGTGGCGGGCTGGGGCCCCCGCTGCGACCACCTCGCCTCGTTCAGCACCGGGGTGGCCCGGGCCCGATGGGTGGTCGACGTGCTCGCCGGCATGCCGGGCGAACCCGAGGCCGCCGGCTACGACGACCTCGGGATCTACGCCCTCCTCTACGAGAAGCGCGACCAGGATCAGCTGGCCGACTTCGCCGACCGCTGGCTCGCCCCGCTCCGCGACCACGGCGAGCTCACCCACACCCTCCGGGTGCTCCTGGAGACGGGCGGCCCGTCCGCCGCGGCCACCGCGTTGTTCGTGCACATCTCGACCCTCAAGTACCGGCAGCGCAAGATCGAGTCGATCCTCGGCGTCGACCTGTCCGACCCGGAGGTGTGCTTCAACCTCCGGCTGGCGTTCAAGATCGTGGCCGTGCAGGAACGGCTGACAGGGAGCCGTCGTAGAGGGAGCCGTCTCAGAGGGAGCCGTCTCACAGGGAGCTCAGCGTGAACGACACCGGGCTGCCCGGCGTCACCCTCGACGACCGGGAGCACGTCTGCGTCTTCCACCGCGGGCCGGAGGAGCGCGACACCGTCCTGGCCGCCTTCTTCGGCGCCGGCCTCGCCGCCGGCGACAAGTGCCTCTGCATCGCCGACTCCCCCGACACCGAGGCGGTGGCCACCCGGCTCGACCCCCACCACCGGCGCACGCTCCCGGACCAGCTGACCGTGCTGCCGGCCACGGCCTACCTGACCGACGGCCGGTTCGAGCCCGAGCGGGTCTACTCCCAGTGGCAGGCGATGATCGGCGGTTACGTCGAGCACGACGGCTACCACCACGTCCGGGGGACGGGCGAGCTCAGTTGGTTCCTCCGCCACCACCGGGCCACCGGCGGGGACGGCACCGACGCCCTGCTGAAGTACGAGGAGCTGTGCAACGTGCTGGTCCGGCGGCGACCGGCGACGATCTTCTGCCTCTACGACCTCGACCTTCTCGACGCCGGGCTGCTGCCCGGGGTGCTCCACCACCACGGCGCGGCGCTCGCCGGGGGCACGCTGTTTCGGGGCTGGCGCGTCGAGGAGCGGCCCGGCGGGGCCAACGAAGCCCTGCTGCTGGCCAACCAGCTCCTGGCCGGGGCCAAGCGTCCCGGTGAGATCGACGAGCTCCTCACCGGCCTCCGCCGGGCCGTTCTCGACGCCGATCCGGCCGCCGGGGCGAACTCCGGGCCGGAGGCGGAACGGTTCCTCCGGGCGCTGGACGGGCTGGCCGGCCCTCATCGCCGGGCCATCGAGCTCGAAGCCGAGCTGGCCGCCCGTCCGCCGACCCGGTCCGCCGATCCCGGCGCCGACGAACTCGCCCGCGCCCTCCTCGATGGGACCGCCGTGGGCCCCGGGGCCGCCGCTCGCGCCCGGGCCCTCGGCGTCGACCTGGACGGTCCGCTGCGGGCCGTCGTCGTCCGTCCGGCGCCCGACGCCGACCGCCGCCGCCCGGAAGCGCCCGGGGGGAGCGGCGCGACCGGCACCAGCGGCGCGACCGGCACCAGCGGCCTCAGTGCGGAACTCGCCGAGCTTGGCCTGAACCTCGTCGCAGTCCGGCCGGGCGAGGTCGCCTTCCTCGCAAACGACGGCGACCCCGTCGACGCCGTGGTGGCGGGCCTGGATGCTGCGGGCCGGGCCGTCGGAGTCGGTCGGGCGCACACCGGCGCCGCGGGGGCGGCCCGCTCCTACGCCGAGGCCCGCCAGGCGGCGGACTTCGCCGTGACCCTCGACCGGCCCGTCCTCCGCCACGAGGACCTCGGGCTGCTCTCGCTCCTGGCCGACGGTGGCGACCCGGCCCCGATGGCCGCGCTCGTCACCGAATGGATCGGGCCGCTGCTGGCCCACGATCGCGGGCGGCGTCCGAAGCTCCTACCCACCCTGGCCTCCTACCTCGACGCCGGCGCCGCCCAGCAGGCCACCGCCGACGCCCTCGGCATCCACGTGAGCACCCTCAAGTACCGGCTGGGACGGATCGAGGCCGTGACCGGCCGGGACCTGTCACAGCCCGACGTCCGCTTCCAGCTCCAGGTCGCGCTGACCGCCCACCGGACGCTGTCCGTCCTCCAGACCCAGGGGGGTTGATGGACATCGACGGCAAGCCCTTCGTCCCGAACACCTCGACGAGCTCATGCGGCGGGGCATCACCATCGACGAGATGGGCGAATTGAACGAACTGTTCCTCAACGACCTGTTCATCCAGCTCTGCCGGCTCCGGTCGGGACAGGCGCAGCTCCAGGACCTTTGACCCGGTCGGTCTCCGGCGACCGACCGGTAGCCTGAGGCGATGGTGGCGTTGCCGGGCGTGCCCCGGCGGGAGGCGGTCCGCAACGACGGCGAGCTGGCCCTGGCCGACTTCCTGGCCCTGCCGGAGCGCACCGCCAAGCCGCGCTCGCGCGGCGTCACCCACGTCATCGACCGGGGCCTCCCCATCGCCACCCTGGAGTCGCTGCTCGACCTGGCCGGCGCCCACATCGACTTCGTGAAGTTCGGCTGGGGGACGGCCTACGTCAGCCGCCACATCCGGGCCAAGGTCGTCGCCTGCCACGAGGCCAAGGTGCAGAGCTGCATCGGGGGCACCCTGCTGGAGCTGGCCACGGTCCAGGGCAAGCTGCGGGAGTTCGTGCGGTGGGCCGACTCCATCGGCTTCGACGCGGTGGAGGTGTCGGAGGGCACCGTGGAGCTCGGCGCCGGCATCAAGGCCGGCCTGATCGAGGCCATGGCCCGCGACTTCATCGTGCTGGCCGAGGTCGGCTCGAAAGACGCCGAGGCACCGGTGCGCCCGTCCGCCTGGGCGACGCAGATGCAGGCCGACATCGACGCCGGAGCGGCGTTCGTGATCGCCGAGGGCCGGGAGTCGGGCACGGTCGGGCTCTACCATCCGGACGGGCGGGTCCGGGAGCCGCTCGTCTCCGCGCTCGTGGCCCGGGTGCCGGCCGACCGGATCATCTTCGAGGCGCCGTCGCCGTCGCAGCAGAAGTGGTTCGTCCGCCACCTCGGCGTCGACGTCAACCTCGGCAACGTCGCCACCGACGAGGTGATCGCCCTCGAAACGCTGCGCCGGGGCCTGCGGGCCGACACCGCCGGCCTCGCCCTGCGCCGCCAGGGCAGCCGGCCGGAGGGCTCCGGGCCGTCGGGTACGTGCTGACCCTCCCCGGCAACTTCATCTGCCGCCCCTACCGCGGCGTGAGCGTGCAGCACTGGACGGGCCCGCTCGAAGAGGGCGCCGTCAAGGAGGTGCTGCTGGCTCGCGAGGCCTACCGCCGAACGGAGTACATCGTCCTGCGGAGCCCGGCCGCCCCGGCCGACGGGCGGGCGCCGGCCACGGCGCTCGTCGGCGTGACCTGTTCCTCGCAGGAGGCCCTGTTCAACCCCATCGTCGACATCGAGTGGCAGGCCGGGCCGGAGGACTGCACCTACGTCGTGCGCCACGAGGTCGACACCGCCAACGCCACGGCCCTGGCCGAGGTCGCCCTCGCCGAGCCGGAGGGCGCGTCGGTCTGCATCGTGGAGGGCCGGTACCGGCACGTCAACTTCATCGTCCGGGCCGACCCGACGGCGATCCGCCTCGTCGACGTCGTGCCGCCCGGGCCGCCCCGCCTCCTCGACCTGGCCCGGCAGGCGATCGCCATCGACGACGACCTGCCGCCCGTCCGCCTCTGCCCCGAACTGCTCGACGTCCGCACCCTGGCCGCGGCGAAACCGGACCACCACTACCTCCTCCCCTGCCAGGGCGCCGGCCTCGACCTGCCCGGCACGGTCGACTACCTCGACCAGCGCCCGGCCCGGGCCGACTGGACCATGGTCGGCTGCGAGCGCTCCCGCCAGTTCCACCGCTGGTTCTACGGCACGGACGCCGACCGCCAGGTCGAGCTCTGCCCCGACCGCCTGACTGCTGCCGATTCCCAGCGCGCCACTGTCGCCCCTTCCTCTGGCGGCGCCGCGACGTGCACCCTGTTGCGCTGCTGCCTGCTCGAGCGCGGCATCCGGGTCGAAGGCAACCGGGCCGTCGTCCCCTGGGGCACGAACCTGTCCGAGGTCCAGGCCGCGCTGCGCACCCTGACCGGCTCTGGCTCCTAACCCCTGCCGAGGAACTCCAGCAGCAGGGCGTTGACCCGGTCGGGGGCGTCGAGCTGGAGCCAGTGGCCGGCGCCGTCGAGCCGCTCGTAGCGCCAGGGGCCGGCCACGTAGGCGGCCGAGTCGCGCATCTGGTCTTCGAGGACGAAGGCGTCGCCCCCGGCCCAGATGCCCAGGGTGGGACAGCCGACCGGCGGCAGCCCGAGCGGCGGGGCGACCAGCGTCTCGGGAGTCCAGTTGGCCCGGTACCACTCGAGGCTGGCGGTGAGCGCGCCGGGCCGGGACAGCTCGGCGATGGCGGCGTCGACATCGGGGTAACCCCCGTCCGTCCCGCCGACGGTCTCCCGGAAGTGCATCCAGTCGTCCATCGTCAGCCACCGCTCCGCCACGCCGGCGAACTGGAACAGCAGCACGTACCAGGAGAGTTGGCGCTGGCGGGGGCCCGTGTTGCGGAGGGCCTCGGGATGGCCGGCGGCCATCACCGCCAGGCGCTCCACCCGGTCGGGGGCGAAGACGCTGGCCAGCATCCAGGCCAGGGCGGCGCCCCAGTCGTGACCGACGACGGCCGCCCGTTCCACGCCGAGGGCGTCGAGGATGCCGACCACGTCGCCGCACAGGAGCTTGGCCCGGTAGGCGGCGGTGCCGTCCGGGCGGTCGGAGTCGCCGAAGCCCCGCAGGTCGGGGACGACGACCCGGAACCCCGCCCCGGCCAGGGCCGGCACCTGATGGCGCCACACCCGCGCCGAGTCGGGCCAGCCGTGCAGGAGCACCACCGCCGGGCCGGCTTCGGGCCCCTCCACCACCACCGAGAACGACAGGCCGCCGACCTCGATCCGCACGGGTGCTGTTCTAGCCCGACCTCCGGGTCAGCCCCCGCACCGGGAGCGACACGACGCCGCCGTCGAACCAGGTCAGGACCTCCTCCAGGGCGACGTCCACGAGCCGCTGGGCCCGGCCCAGCTCGGGGATCTCGGCCAGACGGTCGTGAACCCGGGCCAGCAACTCGCACACGTCGGCGTCGTCCCGGAGGTCGATCGCGGCGGGTTGACGCCAGGTGGCGACGAGATTGTTCATCGGCACAGCATGCGCCGATCAGGTCCCCTTTGCAAGGGGCAAACAGCGTTATGAACCTTACGCTTACCCTTCTTTCAACTGGCCCCGTGCCGCGCCGCCGGGGTACTTGTCGGCGTGGATGTTCACGTAGTGGCCACCCGGGTCACTGGCGATCTGGCTGAGGATGGTGCTGTCGACCGTGAGGCAGGCCTTGGGCTTGGCCGGCAGGTCGAACTGCACGACGACCGGGCCGTTCAGCCCCTTGGGGCCCTTGTGGATGTGGCCGGCGGTCGGGGTGCCGACCTCCTTCGACCAGGTGACGTCGTAGCAGAGGCTCTTGGCCGCCATGTCGATGGTGATGGTGGCCGCCCCCATCCCGCCCGCGGGGCCGGGGGCCGGCGTCTCCTCGGAAGCGGACAGCGCCGCGCTGTAGGTCTTCGATTCGGCGTGCGCCGGCGGGGCGACCCCGAGCAGGCTGAGCAGGGCGATGCTTCCGGCGATGGCGAAGGCACGCATGTTGTTGTCCCCCTTCGTTGGTGTGACGGAGTGCTGTGAACTAGCGGACGTCGACGGTCCCGATCATGCCGAGGTGGAAATCGCAGTGGTAGCTGACCGAGCCGGGGTGGTCGAAGACGTGCTCGAAGGTGCCGCTCTTCTGGCCGTCGGCCGGGCTGCCGAAGGAGTTGTCGTCGGCGGTGACGGTGTGGGGCGTGTTGCCGTCATCGAAGGTCCAGATCACCGTTCCGCCCGTGGCCACGTCGACCACCGGCGGGAGGTACACCGCTTTGACGGTGACGTTGGCGGTCGACGGCGCGTCGGCGGCGACCGCCGCACCGCCGGTGATGGCGAAACCGGCCCCTCCGGCCAGCAGAGCCACGCCGGCGGCCACGAACCGATGTCCACGCCCCATCCACCGCTCCCCTTCGGCTCCCCGGGATGACGGGCCGGTCGCGACACTAATTGCACCGGATGCCCGGATTGCAGTCGGGGCCCAGCCTCCCTTCAGGTGCAGGTCCCCCGGCCCCGGCGGCGAAACTCACCCCAGATGATGTCCAGCCCGTCCGGCACCCTGCAGCACGCGATCTGCGTCACCGACGACGAGGCCGCCGTCGGTGTCGCTCTGCGGGCCGTGCTGGGCCTCCCCCAGGGGACGGGGGCCGGGGCCCTGTCCTGGACGGCGGGCAGCCCGGCACCGATCGGCACCATCCTCGGCCCCGGTTCGGCGGGCACGATCGAGATCGTCCGCCTCCCCGACGAGCTGCGGGGCATTCTCACACCCTCCACCACGGCCATCAGCTTCGCGGTCGACGACCTCGAGGCGCGTGTCACCGCCTGCCGGGCGGCGGGCCTCGAAGTGACCGTGGTCCCCCACCACCCGGCAGGCGCAGGCAGCGTTTCCTACGCCCTGGTGGCCGTTTCCGGCCTGGAGTTCGAACTGGCGCGGTTCGAGCGGAGCTGAGCGGCCGTTACTGGACGATGTTGTGGACGGGCATGATGTCGGGCTGGCCGGCGTCGATCCCGAGCTCGCCGAGGATCGGCATGAGCGTCTCGCCGAACTTCTCGAACGACTCCGGCGAATCCCAGATGTCGTAGACCATCAGCTGCTCGGGCGAGCCGAAGGTCGAGTGGTGCAGCCGCCCGCGGGGGCTGGCGGCGCCGGCCGCGTCGAGGCGCTTCATGATGTCGTCGTACTGGGCGGCGCTCATCGACTCCGGGTGGAAATACACCGCTATGGCCATTACGGCCTCCTGTCGCTGCGACCGCCGGGGGGACGGTCGACGCCGCATTGTGACCTACTTTCCGGGTCCCCGTAGGCTGAGCCCCATGGCGCATGACCTCGTGATCAGGAACGGGCTGCTGGCCGACGGGACGGGCGCTCCCCTGCGGGAGGCGGACGTGGCCGTGGCCGGCGGGCGGGTCGTCGAGGTGGGGGCCGTCGCCGGGCGGGGCCGGGAGGAGATCGACGCCGCCGGGGCGCTGGTGGCGCCGGGCTGGGTCGACATCCA
This sequence comes from Actinomycetota bacterium, assembly GCA_030838785.1. GTDB lineage: Bacteria > Actinomycetota > Acidimicrobiia > IMCC26256 > BP-133 > BP-133. Next base: position 8,321 of record JAUZEY010000414.1, read on the forward strand.
CACCCACTACGACGGGCAGGCGACGTGGGACCCGCACCTGTTCCCGTCGTCGGCGCTCGGGGTCACCACCGTCGTGTTCGGGAACTGCGGGGTGGGCTTCGCCCCCGTCCGGGCCGGGGACCGCACCCGGCTCATCGAGCTCATGGAGGGCGTGGAGGACATCCCCGGCACGGCGCTCCACGAGGGCCTGCCGTGGGACTGGACGAGCTTCCCGGAGTATCTCGACGCCCTGGAGCGCCGCCGCCGCGACATCGACTGCGCCGCCTACGTGCCCCACGGCGCCATGCGGGTCCATGCCATGGGCGAGCGGGGGGCGGCCGGCGAGCCGGCCACCGGGGACGACATCGCGGCCATGGCCGCCATCGCCCGGGAGGCCGTGGCGGCGGGCGCCGTCGGGTTCTCCACCTCCCGCACCCTCAACCACCGCTCCAGCACCGGCGCGCCCACGCCCAGCCTCACCGCCTCGGCCGCCGAGCTGGTCGGGATCGCCGCCGGGGTGGCGGACACCGGCCGGGGCGTCCTCCAGGTGATCTCCGACTTCCTCGACCTCGACGAAGAATGGGTGGTCCTCCGCCGCGTGGCGGAGACGTCGGGGCGGCCCCTGTCGATCTCCGTCGCCCAGCTGCCCGAGCGCCCCGACGACCACCGCGCCATCCTCGACCGGATCGCCGCCGCCAACGCCGAGGGCGTGCCGATGACCGCCCAGGTCGCCCCCCGCTCCATCGGGCTGCTGCTCGGCCTGTCGTGCACGCTCAACCCGTTCATGACCAACCCGGTCTACGGCGAGATCGCCGACCGCCCGCTCGACGAGCGGGTCCGGGCCCTGCGGCAACCGGGGTTCCGCCACCGGCTCCTCGACGCCCATACCGGCGAACGGGACCGCACCAAGCTCGGCGGCTTCCTGATCGACCGCTTCGAGCGGATGTACCCCTTCGGCGACCCGCCCGACTACGAACCCGATCCGTCCACCAGCCTCGGCCGCCGGTCAGCGGACAGCGGCGTGCCGGTCGCCGAGCTGGCCCTCGACGCCCTCCTGGCCGACGACGGGCGCGGCTTCCTCTACCTGACCTTCGCCAACTACGTCGACGGCAATCTCGACGAGGCCCGCACGATGCTGCTCCACCCGAACGCCGTCCCGGGCCTGTCCGACGGCGGCGCCCACGTCGGCACCATCTGCGACGGGAGCTTCCCGACCTTCCTGCTGTCCCACTGGGGCGTGCGCCGGGCCGAGGGGCGACTCCCGGTCGAGTGGCTCGTCGAGCGCCAGACCCGGGCCACGGCCCGCACGGTCGGGTTCACCGACAGGGGCGTGCTGGCCCCGGGCTGGAAGGCCGACCTCAACGTGATCGACCTCGACCGGCTCGCCCTCCACCGGCCCCGGATCCGCCACGACCTGCCGGCCGGAGGACGGCGCCTCCTCCAGGACGCCGACGGCTACCGCCACACGTTCGTGTCCGGGGTGGAGATCCAGCGCGACGGCAAGCCGACCGGGAACCTCCCCGGCCGGCTCGTCCGGATTGGCTCCGGGGAGGCAGGTGAAGCTCCCTAGTAGCGGTAGTGGTCCGACTTGTAGGGGCCTTCGACCGGGATGCCGAGGTAGGCGGCCTGGTCGGCTGAGAGCTGGGTCAGCCTGACGCCGAGGGCGTCGAGGTGGAGGCGGGCGACCTTCTCGTCGAGGTGCTTGGGCAGCACGTAGACGCCGACGGGGTAGGCCTCGGCGCGGGTGAAGATCTCGATCTGGGCGATGACCTGGTTGGTGAAGGAGTTCGACATCACGAAGCTGGGGTGGCCGGTGGCGTTGCCCAGGTTGAGGAGCC
>JAUZEY010000419.1 GCA_030838785.1 Actinomycetota bacterium
CGGGCGATCTCGTCGACCTCCTTCTCCCCCAAGCGGCCCTTGCCGCGCATGCGGGAAAAGATCGACTCGAACCGGTCGGAGAGGGAATCGAACATGAGCGCCGCAGTCTAGGGCGGGCCGGCCGCCACCGACCTCGTGCTACCCGCCACGCTGCTGATCGATGGGAACACGAAAATCGACAAAGTTCTTGTCAAAGGTTTCGTCGGTTCGGCAGCTCGCTTCTTTCGGCCCGCCGAGGACGTAGTCCGAAGCAGGCGCGCAGAGGTACCCGTCGCTCTCGTCGGAGTTGCGGAAGCGCCGGTGCCCGACCCGGTAGGTGACCTCGATGCCGCGGATCCTTCCGACGCCCGGCCCTGTCGATTTCACCCCGACGACCAGCTGCAGACCCTCCGTTGGATCCTCATCGGTTGGGTGTGGTGCCGGCACGGGAATGACGTTCTCCTCGGCGAGGGGCTTGGACGGGTAGTCGGGCGGGGGAAAGCCAAAGGCAGCCAGAAAGAGGTACGGCTTCGGGCCGCTCGGGTGGCGCCGCGCCCAGACGCCGAGTACTTCGATCGGGCCGGTCACACCCAGGACCCGGACCTGCTCGATCACCGCCGGCTTCGTGCCGTAGTTCCTGAGGAGGTAGCCGAATGAGTAGGGGATGCCGATGTCGATTGGCTGACCGTTCGCGGTGCCGCCCTTGCCTGCGTTCACCGGCCCCGCCGACAGGCCCCCCCGGGGGCGGAACATGACCACCAGGATCGCGGCCGTCACCACCATCAGCGCGGCTAGTGCCACCCGCTTCACGGCAGCGATCGGATTCGGTTGGGCTTGGTGCTCGTGAGGTCCTGGCGGTCACCGCAGAGCAGCCGCTCGCGAGCCGAATTGTTGTTCCAAGTCGTGGTCACTCCTGTGGCAATCGTGGTCGTTACCGAGCCAATGAACCCGGCCACCGAGACCCCGCCGTCGTACGTGGCGCTCTCCATGTTCCTACGGTCATGGTGCCCGCCCGGCGGGATAGGACTCGTGTGCGTCGGGTCACAGACCGGCTCCGGGCCGCCTTCACTCTGGTGGATCCCGCCCTTCCAGGTGAAGGGCTGGATGCTCTCGGCGTCGTACCACCGAGCACCTGCGCCGTAGCACCGCCAGGTGTAATGCCCGTACCTCAGATCGGCGGCAAAGTTCCACATGTGCTGTGGGGGGAGCTGCGGGTTGGCGCCAGTGATGGACTTGCTGTTCTGCAGCGAACTGGTGCTCCCGCCGACTGACCACCCTTGGCCGGCCCGGCGGACGCCCACCTGGAAGCTCGTGGACCGGCTGTTGCTGTATTCGAAGGACCCCGTCCAGTCCCGGTCGAGGTGGGTCTCCCCGACCTTCGTGTCGATTCCGTTGCCGATCTCCTCCGACTTGAGCACGGTCATGCAGTTCCGGTCGGCCGGCTTGTCAGGCCAAGGGGCGGAGCCCTGGGCCGAGATGGGACGCTCGCCGCGGCCGGAGAGCACCATCACCCGGGGGTGCTCTTGGGCGACCTGGGCTGGGTCTTCGCTGGCGTCGGCCGAGAGGGCCCGGACCTCACCCTGCTCGGCCGCGAGGCGCTCCCCAGGGGTGGTGACCCACCGGCCCTTCGCCGGGTCGTCGGCGCTCTGGGCGTGGAACCCTCCGGCCGGGGCCCAGGCCAGGGAGTCGAAGGCCAGGTTGAACGAGCCGTCGTCGCCGAAGGCGGCCACCATCACGTTGGTCCACCCGTTCTGGTCCTCCGCCCCTTGGAGGGTCTCGTCGTGCAGCGAACGCAGGACGTAGCGGCCGGAGCCGTCGGTCCGCGTCCGGGCGATCTCCCGCAGTGGGGCGGAGCCCTCGTTCAGGCCAAGCCCGGCCGGGCGGGCGTAGGCCACGACCTCGGCTGGGAGAGGTCGGCTATCGGCACCAACGGTCGTTCCGTCCCACAGGGTCGGAGCGGCGGGAACTGCCGCCAGCACGCTCGGGGACCCCATGAGGCCCACGAAGGCAACGATCAGGACAGCGACACGCTTGGAGCTCATCGAACCGGCCCTCCGAGAGCAGATGTGGCTTGGTCTACCAAACGGAGGAACTTCGCCGACCGGGCGTTATGACGGGAAATGGGCGGAATTTCCGAATTGGCACGCAGTGCCTCTTATGCGGCGAAGAGCGCTTCGACGAACTCCTCGGGGTCGAAGTCGATCAGGTCCTCGGCCGACTCGCCCACGCCGACCAGCTTTACCGGGATCCCCAGCTCCTGCTGGACGGCCAGGACGATCCCGCCCTTGGCGGTGCCGTCGAGTTTGGTGAGGATCACCCCGGTCACCTCGACGGCCTCGCCGAAGATCTTCGCCTGGTTGAGGCCGTTCTGGCCGGTGCTGGCGTCGATGACGAGCAGCACCTCCTTGAGCGCCCCCGGGGTCCGGTCGACGATCCGGCGCAGCTTCTTCAGCTCCTCCATCAGGTTGACCTTGGTGTGGAGGCGCCCGGCGGTGTCGACCAGCACGAGGTCGGCGCCGCGGTTGCCGGCGGCGGCCATGGCGTCGAAGACGACCGATCCCGGGTCGGCGCCGTCCTGGCCCCGGACGAGGTCGGCCCCCACCCGCTGCGACCACAGCTGGAGCTGTTCGGCGGCGGCGGCCCGGAACGTGTCGGCGGCGGCCATGACGACCTTCCGCCCCGACGCGGCCTCCCGCTGGGCGATCTTGCCGATGCTGGTGGTCTTCCCGACGCCGTTGACGCCGACGAACATCCACACGTTGGGCTGGCCGGGCGAGAAGGCCAGCGACCGGTCGGCGGCCCGCATCGATTCGACCAGATCGGCTTTGAGCAGGTCGAGCAGCTCGGACGGTGTGGAGACCGCCGCCTCCTTCACCCGCCGGCGGAGATCGTCGAGGATCTGCGCCGTGACGGTCACGCCGACGTCGGCCCGGATGAGGGCCTCCTCCAGGTCGTCCCACACCTCGTCGTCGATGACACTGCGACTCCGGAGGTCGCCGAAGTACCCCGCCAGCAGCGCCCGGGCCTTGCCCAACCGGTCCCGCAGCCGGGGGCGGACGGCGGGGGGCGGGGGTTCGGCCGGTGCGGCCACCCCCGGCGCCTCGACCACCGGTTCCTCCGGCGGAATCCCGGCATCCGGTTCGAGGACCAGGTCGTCGCCCGACGGCAGCACGATCTCGATATCGGCCGGCCCCGGCGGCGGCTCACCCTTCGGTTTCGCCGTCGGCCCGGGCTTCGCCTTCGGTTCCGCTTTCGGCCTGGGCTCGGTGACGGCCCTGTCCACCGCCGCCCGCTCCGCCACATCTCGACGGCGCTGCGAACGCCTGGACGTCGCCACGGTCGCGCCAACGGCGGCGAGGCCCAGCACGAGGATCACCACGAGGACGAGCACCAGCTCCATGGCCGCCGATCCTACCGGTCGCCGAACGGGGCCCTCCCTGCCCCCCAGGTAAGGTCGCGATGATGACCAGCGCCTCCCCCACCCCGCCGCTGGCCAAGCGGATGCCGTACGTCCACGAGGCGCACGGCGACCGGCGGCCGGACGACTACCAGTGGCTGCGGGACCGGGACGACCCGGACGTGACGGCCTACCTGGAGGCGGAGAACGCCTACGCCGATGCCGTCATGGAGCCGCTGCGCCCGCTGCAGGAGAAGCTCTACGCCGAGATCGTGAGCCGCATCCAGGAGACGGACCTGTCGGTGCCCGTCCCGCATGGGCCGTTCCTGTACTACTCCCGCAGCGTGGAGGGCCTCCAGTACCCCATCCACTGCCGGCGGACCCCCGAGGACGGCAGCCCCGAACACGTCCTCATCGACGAGAACGTGCTGGCCGAGGGCCAGGAGTACTGCGCCCTCGGGGCGTTCGAGGTGAGCCCCGACCACCGGCTGTTGGCCTGGTCGCTCGACACCGAGGGCGACGAGGACCACGTGCTGCGCATCCGCGACATGGAGACCGGCGAGGACCACCCGGAAGCGATCCCGGGGACCTCCTACGGCGTCGCCTGGGCCAGCGACAACCGCACGGTCTTCTACACGACCCTCGACGAGAGCCGCCGGCCCTGGCGGGTGTGGCGCCACGGCCTCGGCACCGACCCGGCCGACGACGTCATCGTCCACCAGGAGGACGACGACCGCTTCTTCTGCTCCGTCGAACGCACCCGCAGCGGCGGCTTCATCGTCATCGACCTCCGCTCGGCGGTGACATCGGAGACACGTCTGCTCCGGGCCGACGACCCCGAGGGCACCTTCACCGTCCTCCAGGACCGGCGCCAGGGCATCGAGTACGGCCTGGACCACCACGGCGACCGGTTCTTCATCATGAGCAACGAGGA
>JAUZEY010000447.1 GCA_030838785.1 Actinomycetota bacterium
GCGGAGAACGTGGCGGCGAAAGCTCCCGCAGCGGCGAAGTCGACGGCGAAGCGGGCCGCCAGGACCGTGAAAAAGGCGACGAAGAAGGCCGCAAAGGCCTGACGCCGGCTCCGACAGCGAAGAGGGCCGCTGCCCCGCGCCAGCGTGCGCCCCGCGCTACCTGAACGGTCGGCCGGCCGAGGTCGTCGTCGGCACCGGGTCGGAGCTCGCCCCGGTCAGGCGCTCGGCGTGGCCGTCACCGTCTTGGAGATCGGGCCGGTGGGGCCGCCGTCGAGCTGGGAGGCGACGCTGGGGAGGACGGCCCGGAAGGCGGCGGCGGCGAAGCGCCAGGTATGACCTCCGGCGAGGACGTTGTTGGACACGGTGATCCCGGCGACCCGGGCCGCCGACGCCAACCTCTCAGCCACGGCGACGTGGTGCGAGTCGGAAAAGCCGGCCAGGAACCAGCCGCGGAGGTTGTGGAACTGGTGGGGACGTAGGAGGTTGTCAGGGTCATGGGCAGCCATGGCCGCCCGGTTGCCGGCGTAGAGCTTCTGCAGCGTCTCGGCTGGCGATCCGAGGTTGGGGGCCCGGTCGCCGGCGAGATCGATGAAGGTGCCGTAGACGTCGGGATGGCGTGCGGCGATTTCGAAGGCGCAGGTGCCGCCTTCGGAGAACCCGGCGATGGCCCAGCCCCGGGGATCGACCGGGACATGGAGCAGGGCGGAGAGGAAACGGGGCACGTCGCCGGAGAGGAACGTCTCGGCCTTCCCGGCGGGCCCGTCGACGCATTCGGTGTCGGTGGTGAACGACCCGTTGTGGTCGACGAAGGCGAGGATTGGCGCCACCCCGTGGTGTTCGGCGGCGTAGGCGTCGGCGGTCCGGGCGGCGAACCCGCCTCGCGTCCAGTCCTCCGGTCCACCCGGGGCGCCGCCCAACATGACGATCACCGGCAGCGCGGTGCGGGACGTGTCGAGGAACGCCGGCGGCAGGTACAGCACGCCTTTCCGGTGCCCGAAGCCCGACGTACCCGGCGGAATGTCCATCGCCCCCACGACGCCGTGCGCCGCGACCAGAGCGACGCGTTGGCTCGATCGGGGAGACCGCCGGCCGGCGTGGGCGACGCGGGCGGCGGCGACTCGTCCCGGAACGGCCCCGGCGGCGGCGCGACCGTCAGTGGCGCCCGCCTTGGGACTCCCGGACGCCCCGCCGGACGTCGCGGCGGTTCCCGATCCGCTCCGGGGTGCTCGCCCGCCGATGGCGGACGGGTCTTCGGGCGCGGTCGTGCGTGCGAATCCTGCGGGGGGTGGCGGCTGGGTGCGGCCGGCGAGGAGTTCCGTCAGTTCCGCCCGGTTGATCTGGTCGGGCAACGGGCGGCCGAGGAGATCGCCGACGGTGGGCCAGTAGTCGTAGTGCGAGTTCACCAGCACAACGAGCGAGGCCAAGGTGAACGGCACCGTGGCGACCGCCACCGCCCGCCGCCAGCCGCCCGCTGAACGCCAGCCCGCGATCGCCACCAGCACCGCCAGCAGGGCCGCGGCCGCCCACACGCCGAACGTCGGTGGGTAGTGGTCCCGCACCGTCCCGCTGCTCCGCAGGTACCAGGCGACGCCGGCCACCGGGACCGCGCTGGCGCCGATGAGCCGGGGCAGCGTCACCCGCCACCAGCGGCGGTCGGGTCGGACGAGTCCCCCCGCCAAGCCGGCCACCGCCAGCGCCAGGACCCCCCGCACGATCATGCCGTGCAGCAGTGAGAGACGCTCGACGAAGCCCATGACCGGGCACCATGTTCGCACCCTCGGAGGCCGGGCGGCCGGATGGCCCGGCCCGCGGCTCGGCCCCGGGGCCCTCATCCCCGACTCATCCGACGCCCCCGATACTCGTCACCATGACCGCCCCCCTCCCCACCGTCAACGCGGTCGAGGCCGCCCTCGAGCCGAACCGATCGGGAATCGTCCACCCCTCCCCCGGTGGCGGCGACGCGACGCCCGCTCCGCCGGGACCACGCCGGATGACCAAGGTCCCGGAGGTGACCGCGGTCTTCTGGATCACCAAAGTGCTCACCACCGGCATGGGCGAGACCACGTCGGATTTCTTGGCCCACCGGTTCAGCCCGTACATCGCTGTCGCCCTCGGCGGCGCGGGGCTGGCCGGCGCCCTGGCGTTGCAGTTCCGCGCCCGCCGGTACGTGGCGTGGATCTACTGGCTGGCCGTGGTGACGGTGAGCATCTTCGGGACGATGGCCGCCGACTTCCTCCACGTTGTGGGCGGAATCCCCTATGTGGTCTCCGCCGCGTTCTTCGTCGTCGTGCTCGCGGCCGTGTTCCGGGCCTGGCACGCCAGTGAGAAGACCCTGTCGATCCACAGCATCCTCTCGCCCCGCCGGGAGCTGTTCTACTGGGCGGCCGTGGTCGCCACCTTCGCCCTCGGCACCGCCACCGGTGACCTCACGGCCCGGACGATGCACCTCGGATACCTCACCTCCGGGATCCTGTTCGCCGCTCTGATCGCGGTCCCGGTGGTGGCCTACCGGTGGTTCCGCCTCAACGGGATCCTGTCGTTCTGGTGGGCGTACGTCCTCACCCGGCCGCTGGGAGCCTCGTTCGCCGACTGGGTCGGCGTGTCCCACGCCCGGGGCGGCCTCGCCGTGGGCACCGGGCTGGTCAGCCTCGTTCTGGCCGGGGCCATCGTCGTCCTCGTCTCCTACCTGGCTGTCTCCAAATGCGACGTGAAGGATCCTTCGTCGCGTTGAGCGGACGGTCAGGCGGGAGCGATGGGCCCGCTCCAGCCCGTCGACGTCGACCGGCGCGGTCGGGGATGAGTCGCTGGTCGGTCGGCCCTGAGGCGGCGGGATACGATCCAGGGTCTTCGCTCGGCGGTGCGGCCGCGCGCCACGCCTATTCGGTGCCAACGGCGGCCGGCCACCGGCCCGGTTCGGCGATGGGAGGGCCACGACGATGCCCCTGCACCGGCACAGGTCCCGGAGGAGCGGCGCCGATCGGCTGGTCATCCAGCCGCAGGCGGCACTGCTGGCCGAGATGCGCGACATCCCCAGGTTCCGGCTGGCCGACACGGGCATGCCGCCCGACACTGCGTATCAGATCGTCCACGACGAGCTGCTCCTCGACGGCAATGCCCGGCTCAACCTGGCCACCTTCGTCACGACGTGGATGGAACGCCAGGCCGAGCAGCTGATGGCCGAGTCCTCGGCCAAGAACATGATCGACAAGGACGAATATCCCCAGACGGCCGAGCTCGAAGGGCGTTGCGTCCACATGCTGGCCGACCTGTGGCACGCCTCCCCCGACGAGGACCCGACCGGATGCTCCACCGCCGGGTCCAGCGAAGGCTGCATGCTGGGCGGCCTCGCCCTCATGCGGCGCTGGCGCGACCGCCGGGAGGCGGCGGGTATGCCCGGGGAGCGGCCCAACCTCGTCATGGGCGCCAACGTGCAGGTGTGCTGGGAGAAGTTCTGCCGTTACTGGGACGTCGACGCCCGCCTCGTGCCCGTCGGACCCGACGCCACCCACCTGACCGCCGACACCGCGCTGGCGTACTGCGACGAGCGGACGATCGGCGTCGTGGCCATCCTGGGGTCGACCTATGACGGTGCCTACGAGCCGGTCTCGGACATCGCGGCCGCCCTCGACACCCTGGCGGCGCAGGAGGGAATCGACATCCCGATCCACGTCGACGCCGCCTCCGGCGGGTTCGTCGCCCCGTTCCTCGATCCCGACCTGGCGTGGGACTTCCGCCTCCCCCGCGTGGCGTCGATCAACGCCTCCGGCCACAAGTACGGGCTCGTCTACCCCGGCATCGGCTGGGTCGTATGGCGCGACCATGCGGCCCTGCCCGAGGACCTCGTGTTCCGGGTCGACTACCTGGGCGGCCAGATGCCGACCTTCTCGCTCAACTTCTCCCGGCCCGGCGCCCAGGTCGCAGCGCAGTACTACCACTTTCTCCGACTGGGCTTCGACGGCTACCGCGTCGTCCAGCAGTCGTGTCGTGACATCGCCCGCTGGCTCGCGGAGCAGATCTCGTCGCTCGGGCCCTTCGCCATGCTGTCCGAAGGCGACGGGATCCCTGCCATCGCCTTCCGCCTGCACGAGGGCGTTCCCTACACGGTCTTCGACGTCTCCGAGGCGCTGCGCACCCGGGGCTGGTTGGTCCCCGCCTACCGGATGCCCCCCGACCTCGAAGACGTGGCCGTGCTGCGGGTCGTCGTCCGCAACGGATTCGGCTGGGACCTCGCCCAGAGCCTCGTCGACGACCTGCGCCGAGCCACCACCCGCCTCGGTGCCGCCGCCGCGGCACCGGACACACCCGAGGCCGGCCACACCGCGTTCCATCACTGACCGGAAGGGCGGGGAGCGGATCGCCACCCCCCGGGCGTTCGCCGCCGGGCGGCCGGAACGGGCAGCATGGGCGTCGTCATGACGCTCACCGAGCTCCTCCCCCCCATCGCCGATCCTGACAGCCTCTTCGACGCCTTCACGGCCTGGGTGGAGAGCCGGGGGCTGGCGCTGTACCCGGCGCAGGAGGAGGCGCTGATCGAGGTGGTGTCGGGTTCCAATGTGATCGTGAGCACCCCGACGGGGTCCGGGAAGAGCCTGATCGCGGCCGGCGCCCACTTCGTCGCGCTCTCGGCCCGGCGGGCGCCCACGGCCAGGGATGGGCGTCCGACGCGGAGCTTCTACACGGCGCCGGTGAAGGCGCTGGTGTCGGAGAAGTTCTTCGACCTGTGTGCCACCTTCGGAACGGCCAATGTCGGCATGATGACCGGCGACGCCTCCGTCAACGCCGGGGCGCCGATCATCTGCTGCACGGCCGAGGTGCTGGCCAACATGGCGTTGCGGGACGGGGCGGCGGTCGACGTCGGCCAGGTCGTCATGGACGAGTTCCACTTCTACTCCGACCCGGACCGGGGCTGGGCGTGGCAGGTCCCGATCCTGGAGCTACCCCGGGCCCAGTTCGTCCTCATGTCGGCGACACTGGGTGACGTCACCCGCTTCGAGGTCGACCTGACCCGACGGACCGGCCGGTCGACGGCCGTGGTGAGCTCGGGGACCCGTCCCGTCCCGCTGTCCTACTCCTACCGCCTGACCCCGTTGCAGGAGACCATCGAGGACCTGCTGGCCACGGCTCAGGCGCCGGTCTACGTCGTCCACTTCACGCAGGCGGCGGCGGTCGAGCGGGCCCAGTCGCTCATGAGCATCAACGTGTGCACCCGAGCCGAGAAGGACCGGATCGCCGAGCTCATCGGCGGGTTCCGTTTCGCGCCGGGGTTCGGCCGGACGCTGGCCCGCCACGTCCGTCACGGCATCGGTGTCCACCACGCCGGGATGCTGCCCAAGTACCGCCGGCTGGTGGAGCGTCTCGCCCAGGCCGGGCTCCTCAAGGTGATCTGCGGCACCGACACGCTCGGCGTCGGGATCAACGTTCCGATCCGCACGGTGGTGTTCACGGCACTGTCGAAGTACGACGGGCAGCGGGTCCGGACACTTTCGGCAAGGGAGTTCCACCAGATCGCCGGCCGGGCGGGACGGGCCGGGTTCGACATCGCCGGTTCGGTCGTCGTGCAGGCGCCGGAGCATGTCATCGACACCGAGCGGGCCCTGGCCAAGGCGGGGGCCGATCCGAAGCTGCGCCGCAAGGTGGTCCGCAAGAAGCCCCCGGACCGGTTCGTCTCCTGGGGGGAGCCGACCTTCCAGCGGCTGGTGGCCGCCCCACCCGAACCGCTCACCTCCAGTTTCGCGGTCAGTCACGCCATGATCCTCAACGTCGCGGCCCGCCCCGGCGACGCCTTCGCCGCCATGCGCCACCTCCTCACCGACAACCACGAGTCCCGTCCGGCGCAGCGGCGGCACGTCCGCCGGGCCATCGCCATCTACCGTTCCCTCCTCGCCTCCGGCATCATCGAACGGCTCGACGAACCCGACGCCGACGGGCGACGCGTGCGGCTCACCGTCGACCTGCAGGTCGACTTCGCCCTCAACCAGCCGCTGTCGCCGTTCGCCGTCGAGGCCTTCGCGCTGTTCGACCGGGAGTCACCGACCTACGCCCTCGACGCCCTGTCGGTGGTCGAGGCGACCCTCGACAACCCCGGCCCGATCCTGGCCGCCCAGCAACACAAGGCCCGCGGCGACGCCGTCGCCCAGATGAAGGCCGACGGCGTCGAATACGACGAGCGCATGGAACTCCTCGAACAGGTCACCTGGCCGAAGCCGCTGGCCGACCTCCTCGACGTCGCCTACGACGCCTACCGCGGCGGCCACCCCTGGGTTTCCGACTACCCGGTCGAGGCCAAGTCGGTGGCCCGCGACCTCTACGAACGGGCCATGACCTTCGGCGACTACGTCGCCCACTACGGCCTGGCCCGCTCCGAAGGCCTCCTGCTCCGCTACCTGTCCGACGCCTACAAGGCCCTCACCCAGACCGTGCCCGAGGACGCCAAGACCGAGGAGCTCTACGACCTCACCGAATGGCTGGGCGAGCTTGTCCGCCAGGTCGACTCCAGCCTCCTCGACGAGTGGGAACGGCTCAGCAATCCCGACGCGCCGCCGCCGGAGCCGACCGCCGATCTGCAAGACACGCCGCCCCCGGTCACGGCCAATACCCGGGCCTTCCGCGTCCTCGTCCGCAACGAGCTGTTCCGCCGGGTCGAGCTGGCCGCGCTGCGGCGCTTCGACACCCTGGGCGACCTCGACGGCGGCGCCGGCTGGGCCGAACAACGGTGGCGTGACGCCCTGGCCGGCTACTTCGCCGACCATGCCGACATCGGTACGGGCCCTGACGCCCGCGGCCCGGCCCTGCTCATGATCGACACCCAGCCCGGCCGGTGGGTCGTCCGGCAGATCCTCGACGACCCGGCCGGCGACCACGACTGGGGCATCACCGCCGAAGTCGACCTCGCCGCCTCCGACGCCGCCGGCACCGCCATCGTGCACATCACTGCCGTCGATCAGCTCTGACCGACCAGGGCGGGCGGCACGAAGACGGAAGTTCCAGGATCAGGCGATCTGCCGGTCGATGATGGCGCCAAGCTGTCGCCGAGCATCCTCGCCCGCCTTGCGCTCGGTGACATCGGCCGCCACGCTGATGATGGCGGCGAGTCGCCCATCGGCGCCGAAGACCGGCGAGGTGGTGACATCGGCAAGAAAGCGGCTGCCGTCGCGCCGTTTCACCCACCGTTCACCCGACCGGCTCTCACCGGGACGCAGAGGGCTGAGGACGGCGCTGCCCGCTTCCATCGTCTCCTCGGACACGAGGAGGGGGAGAAGCTTCCGTCCGACCGCGTCGCCGGTGCACCAGCCAAACATCCGGCCCGCGGCCCGGTTCCAGTACAGCACTACGCCCGCCATGTCCGTGGCGAAGACCGCCTGGCCGACCGCATCCAGGAGGTCGGCCTGGAACCGCTCGGCTTCCTGGGCCTCCTCGAGCTCGGAGATGTTCGACGGTACCGGGCGACGACACGCCGCGCTACGGCGACCGTTCAGCGAAAGAAGCGTCATGGGCGGGGCCTTTGCTCGTGGTCGGATACCCATGGCATCGGCACGGTCGTCCCACAGCATTCCCGACCGGCCCACAACCGTTGCACAACAGCCCCCGCCGGAAGTCGAACGCCCAGCTGACCCTTGACGTCCCGGGCGGCGCCCGACGAACACCACGGGCGCAAAACTCCCGAAGTCCCCACCTGGGCACAACGAGCTATGGCTATCCGGGAGCGAGGAGCGCACGGTGAGGTGACAGCAGCCACTCCT
>JAUZEY010000464.1 GCA_030838785.1 Actinomycetota bacterium
CTTCGGCGTACGGATCTCGAACTTCGCAGCCATACCAACCCCCGGGTTTCATCGTTGTTGAAGAAGTTGCCAGTGTGACCGACATTCATGCTTCGTGCCAGATCGGGCCGAAACATCGCCGCCCCGCTGGCAACGGTGTCAGCTGTTCTCGGGTGCGTCGGCGGCGGGACTCCGGCCGATATGCCGGCAATGACCGCATCCGTCCGGCCCCGAACCCGCACCGGGCTGAGGCCGTCATCGTCCTCTCATGGCCGGGGTGGTGTCGTCGGTCGATGCGGGGGTCCGGGGTCCTGGCGCGGTACCCAACGCTGAAGGCGGCGCGCCGCCTGGCCGGAGCCCTGGCCGTCGTCGTGCTGGCAGGGTCGGTGGGCCACCGGTGGACGGCGCGTCCGGACCGACGTCACCAGCAGGCCGCCTCCGGGTCGGTGTCCCCCTCGAGCACGGCGACCGGGCCGGCGGTGACGCCCAGCAGCGCACCGCCCAGCAGCGCACCGCCCAGCAGCGCACCGCCCGGTACCGCCCGGGGCAAGGCGTCGCCGGCTGCGGTCGCCGCCCCGCCGTCCGGGCCCCCGTCCACGGCAGTGGCGCCGCCAACGGCGCTCTCGCCGTGTGGGAGGGGCGGGGAGCCGCCCGCCCGGTACGCCCACGTCGTGTGGATCTGGATGGAGAACAAGTCGTACCGTCAGGTGATCGGCAACCCGGCCGCCCCCTACGCCACGGCCCTGGCCCGCCGGTGCGGCACGGAGAGCGCCTATCACACGGTGGGGAGCCCTTCCCTGCCGAACTACCTCGGCGCCACGGCGGGACAGACCGGCGGCATCAACGATGACGGCGGTCCCGATGTCCACCCGCAGAACGGAGACAACCTCTTCCGGCAGGTCCGCGCCAGCGGCGCGACGGCGCGCAGCTACGTGGAGAGCATGCCCACGAATTGCGCCGTCGCCCCCCAGGGCAGCTACGCCGTCAAGCACAATCCCGCCGCCTACTTCACGAGCGAGGAGGACCACCGGGCCTGCACGACCGACGACGTCCCCCTGGGGACGACCGCCGACGGGGCGCTCGCCTCCGACCTGCGCGGCGGGGGGCTGCCCACCTTCGCCTTCGTGGCGGCCAACCTCTGCCACGACACCCACGACTGCCCGGTCGGCGCCGGCGACGCCTGGCTGAGCGCCTGGCTGCCCCAGATTCTCAACAGTCGGGACTATCAGGCCGGCACGACCGCGGTGTTCGTCGTCTGGGACGAATACACACCCGTCCCCAACATCGTGATCAGCCCCACGACACCACCGGGGACCACGTCGGACATCCCCGTCAACCACTACTCCCTGCTGCGCACCACCGAGGAGATGCTCGGCCTTCCCCTCCTCGGCAACGCCGCCGGCGCGCCCAGCATGCGAGCGGTGTTCCACCTCGGGTGACGGTGACGCCGGCGCGGTTGCGGCTGACGACGCCCTGAATGGTGGCCGGTGGGTATTCCGGTTGATTTTGGCGGATCGGGGCCACTACGGGTCGAAAGTCTGGGGACGGCGTCTGCTGGGCGGGCGTCCGTGACAACGTTCGGAGGGAACATCCGTGAGGAATGTCCGTTTCGTGAAATGGGCCGCGGTGGTGGCGTTGACGGTGAGCGCCCTGGCCGTCGGTCCGGCCGACGCCGCCGTGCGGGCCAAGCCGTCGAGGACCCAGACATGGATCGGCCGTGTCGAGCGCCACGGCGGCCACTTCGACTACGTGGGTCAGCCCTGCCCCGTCGCCGCCGGCATGCTGTGCGCCAACTACGTCGCCCACTACCGCATCGCGGCGCAGAACCCGGCCGCGGCGAAGGCGCTCCGGCAGGTCGCCGGCGGCCAGGCCCGGCTCCGGGCCCGGTTCAGCACGGCCCATGACCGGACCCACCAGGGCACCCTGCTGGCCACGACGGTCGAGGCGTGGTGCCCCCCCGGCGCGGCCTGCGTCCCGCCGCCCGGGCGGAGCGTCCAGGTCGACGAGTCGGCCGGCGGCTCCGACGTGACGCTGGCCCAGGGTGACCGGCTCCAGGTCACGCTGCACTCGACCTCCTGGCAGTTCAACCCCTCCAGCGACCCGGCCGTGGTGGCCGCCGACGGAGGGCCGCGCCCCGGCCCCGGCTCCAACTGCCCCACGTTCCCGGGCAGCGGCTGTGGCACCGTGACGCAGACGTACACGGCCGGGAAGGCCGGCACCGCCACCGTGGCCGCCACCCGCACCACCTGCGGCGAGGCCCTCGCCTGCTCGCCGCCGCAGCACTACGCCGTGACCGTCCACGTCCACTGAGGGACGGGCCCACACCGTGACGCCGGGCCGGCGAGCCTCCGGACGGCGGATCGCGACCTCGTCGGCGGACGCTGAGACGACAGGATCACCGGCGCCCGCTCCTCCGGCGCTGCCACCAGCCCCGCTCGCGGACCCTCGCCTCTGACGGGCGGCCGGGCGTAGGCTGGGCGCCATGCTGGAGCGGGGGGAGGCGATCGGGCTGCTGGTGATCCTGGCCGTCATCCTGGCCGGGACGATCTGGGTCGGGGTGCGGCGCACCCCGTCGTTCGCCTTCGTGTTCACCCCGGTCGAGCTGGTGCTGGGCGGCTGGGTCGCCGTCTCCACCGAGTGGGACGAACCGGGCGGCCCGCCGGGCCGGCGGCGGACACCACGGGGCGACCCGCCGGGACATCCCCGGGGAGGCGGCGGGGCCGGCGTCCGCGAGCCGCGCCGGCCGCGGCCGTCATCCGGGGCGGGAACCACCACCCGGAACCGGTAGCGCCCGATCCGGTCGCTCCCGGCGAGGGCGGCGGCGGCGGACGGTCGCAGCGGGCCTGCACGGCTGGGTAGGCTTCGGCCATGGCGGTCCCCACCCGTACGGCGGCGCTGAAGGTGACGGCGCTCGCCGCGCTGCTCGTGATCGTGGCCCCCCCGGTCGGCGACGCCCGTGCCGCCGGGAGCACGGTCGACGTGACCATGTCGAATTTCCGGTACTGCACCACCCCGGCCTGCTCACCGACCGACGTGGGCTACGTGCGGCTGAGCAGCGGCCCCGTCGCCGGCGCCGACAACCCCAACAGCGTCGTCGACGTTCCCGAGGGCGCCACCGTGCAGTGGGTGTACCGCGACGCCGGCCCCGGCTCCTGCGACTTCTTCGGGGCGCGATGCCCGGGCCACAACGTCCGGTTCGAGGACGGCACACCGGAAGGCACCAAGATCGGCGCGGCCCGCTCCAACAGCGGACCCACCACCATCACGGCCACGATCACCCAGAAGGCCGGAACCCTGATCCGCTACTTCTGCAGCGTGAACGGCCATTACCAGACCGGGATGACCGGCATCCTCCGGGTCGTCGCCGCCCCGCCGCCGGCGACGGGTTGACCGGGACGACCGTCCCGGAATCGACAAATCGGGGTGAAACGGCATCATCGGGGCGATCCGGCCACGTTCTCCAGATGAGCGTGTGGCCCGGGCCGGGCCATCCAGAACCCCTCGAGGTGGCCGGTGGAGATCGAGTCCGTCGTCGACGACCCGCCGTGGTTCGAGGACGCCGCCGATGACATCGCCGTCGATCACCATCACCGCCGGCCGGGCCGTCGCGCAACGAGCATCCTCGGCCTGATCGTGGCGGTGGCCCTGGCCGGTGGGGGAGTGTGGTGGCACCAGGCGGTCACCGCCGACCCGGGCCTCAGCTTCGACGGCGGACCCAACGTGTTCCGCAACGCCGACGGCGGCGACATCACCGGCATCACCCGGGTCGAGAACAGCCTCGGAACCGACGTCAACGTCGCCTACGAGCCCGGCGCGCCGCTCCACGGCTTCTTCGGGCTGTACAACCACGGCCGTCACACCGTCACGATCCAAGGGCTCCGGCCCCGCGGGTTCTACTTCCTGGCCTTCGACGGCGCCGCCCTGTCCAAGGACTGGCGCACCGCGCTGGCGGGGCGGGACTACGGGCGGTTCCGGCCGTTCCGGCTCCGGCCCGGGGAGACCCGCTACGTCCGCCTCGACTTCCACACCGCCCGCTGCGATCCCGCCGGCCTCCAGAAGAACGGCTCCTCCCGCATCGTCGCCCTCCCGGTCCGCTACCGCACCCTCGGTGTCAGCCGCACCGCCACCGCCCCGTTCGACCGGGTGTCCATCGGCATCGAGACCACCGGCATCTGCGACCACCCGCTCCGATGACCGCGACGTCGCGGCGCGGTGGGCCGCCCAACGTCCGTTTCGTCACGACCGGCAGGAATCACACGGGTGTGAGCGGAACACTGCATCATGCTGCTGGGGGAACGAACCAAACGGCCGGTCTTCGCCCGGCCGCCACAGCCACGGACGCCCAACGGGCGCCGCTACGGACAGCGGCCCGGCCGCCGTCGCTACCGCCTCCCCGGCTGACCGGCTGACCGGCTGATCGGCTGACGCTGGCTCGGGGCCGGCGGCTCAGCGGGCGAGGAATCCGAGGATGTGAGCGTTCACCGCCTGCGGTTTCTCGACCAGCATGAAGTGTCCGACACCGTCGACCATCACCGCTTCGGCCCGGGGGCCGATCATGGCCGGCATCCGCTTGAGCGTGTCGGCGTCGACCGGGAACAGGCCGTCCTGCGAGCCGTGCATGTACAGGACCGCCTGGGTGACGGGTTTGCCCCACGTCTGCGTCTGTTCCTCGATCATGGGCGGGGACATGAAACGGTCGGGGTTGAAGAACGTGCGGTAGTAGCCGAGGGCGGCCTCGAGGTTGGCCGGGTCCCGCACGCACTCCTTGGCGTGGGGAAGGTCGTCACGGGCGTCGTAGCCCGGTGACCAGTCGGCCCAGATCCCGTCGATGAATGTGAAGTCGTCGAGGCGGACGATGTCGTTCGACACCCGCATCTGGAAGAACCACCAGTAGAACTCCCGCTTGATGGCCGGGTACTGGAACATGATCTGCCCGTCGAACACCAGGGGCGGGATGTTCATGATGACGATGCGACGCCAGGCGGTCGGTTCGAGCTGCGCCGCCCCGTAGGTCGCCACCGCCCCCCAGTCGTGGGCGATCAGAACCGCCTTGTCGTCACCCCCCAACGCGGCGCGTAGGGCGGCGACGTCGGCGGCGAGGTCCTTGGTGTCGGTGTAGCGGCTCGGAATCCCGGTCGGGTGGTAGCCCCGCATGTAGGGGGCCACGGCGTGGTACCCGGCCGCCGCCAACGCCGGCAGGAGGTAGCGGTACGAGAACGGCGAATCCGGGAACCCGTGGAGGCACAACGCCAGCGGGCCCTCACCGGCCTCGACGTAGTGGAACTCGAGCCCGTTGGCCCGGACGACACCGGTCTTGACGTCGGCGGCTGCGGTCCACAGGTTCGGGGGGAGCGGTCCGGTCCCGGTCGGCCCGGCGGCGCCGCCCGGTCCCGCCGCCGCGGCGGCCGGATGGGGCCACCCCGCCACGACCAGGCCTGCGCCGGCGAGGGACGTGGACACCAGGAAATCCCGCCGGTTCATCCCCTTCGGAGCATCGTTCATGTCCATGTGTTCCGTGTCCTTTCGGCGTCCCGCGACGGGAGACGTGTCGCTCCGGTCGGGTCCCAGCGGGGTCCCGGACCGGCGCGTCGGGCGCAGCCGTCGTCTCCCGCCGGCCCGGCCCGGGACCCATCACGACGCGCCATCACACCCTCCCCCTGCCCCACAAGGTAGTCAGCCCCGCTGACCCGCACAGGCCGCAAGTCCCGGCCGGCCGGCCCGCACGGCGCGCCAGCATCCCGACCGGTGGCCGTTACGCTTCCGGGCGTGGACGACAGCCTGGAGATCTACGAGAACATGGCCAAGGCGCTGGCGGTCCTGACCGCCTGGAACGAGAGCGGCGACGGCGACCTGTCCCTCGTCGAGCGGACGACGATGGGCTACCTCGACAGCCAGCCGGACCCCGACGCCAAGCTCGCCGAGGCGATGAACCTGATCTCGGGGCTGGTGTCCCTCGGCGGGCGGATGCTCCTCCAACTCGCCCACAACCTGGAGTTGGGCGAGGACGAGCTGCTCCGCATCATGGGCCAGGGCATCGCCTACGGCAGCTGACGGCCGCGGCCGAGCCGTCAACCGGTTGGCTCAGCCCGCCTCCTCGAGGGCCTCTCCGAACTCGACCAGGAGCTTGCTGTGCTGGTTGTCGGCCAGGGCCTTCCCGACGGCCAGGACCAGGGCCACCGGCCACTCGATGCATTCGAGCACCGCCAGGGCCGCCACCCCCGCGTACCAGCCGAGGTGGTGCGGAGGCGGCAGGACGACCGTGCCGATGGCCGGGATCCGGAGCGACATCTGGTTGTGGTCCAGAACCCGGTGGGCGGCCTGCCCGGCATGCGACGGTTGGCGCCGACGGCTGTTCTGGCGGCCCGGGGGCGCTCCGGCACGGGGAACGGCCGTTGGGGTCATCTCCACCTCCGATGGCGGCATCGCGCCGGGCCAGGCTACCTCGGATGCCGACGGTCAAAACGTTCGCAGGCACGGGCGGGCTTCGCCGGTTCCGCCCCGCCGGCGGAGCGCCGGTCCGGGTACCGTCCCCGAATCGGCGATCCGGTCCGATCGGGGCATCCGGGCCCGTCGCGGCCCGCCCGCCGCATCCGGATGACCGCCGCATCCGAATGACCTCGGCGGGGTATTGGCCGGCTATGGCTCACGACGGGTCAGCGACCCCGGAGAAGCAGGCCTCGACGCCGTCGGCGGCCGGCCGGCTCTTCAGGAATTCCGCCAC
>JAUZEY010000483.1 GCA_030838785.1 Actinomycetota bacterium
CTCACCCAGATCCTGGCCGGCCGAGGCTGCGCCGCCGTCTCCGTCGCCATCGACCCCGCCCCGTTCCGGGGCGTGCTGGCGCTGCCGATCTCGTCGTTGCGGTCGGCGGCCCCCGTCCTGGGGAACCCGGCCAACCGGGGCCGGGCCGTGCCCCTCACCTACGAACAGTTCCGCTACGGCTTCGCCAACGCCGTCAGCGAGGAGGAGGCCAAGGAGCTCTACGGGACGTTCTCGGTGCCCGGGCCGGGCGCACCGCTGTTCCAGGCCGCCACCGCTAACCTCAACCCCTGGACGGAGGCCAAGGTCGACACGAAGAACCCCGACCGGGGGCCGCTGCTGATCCTTTCCGGGGAGAAGGACCATACGGTACCGTGGGCCATCGCCAAGGCCTCCTACCGCAAGCAGCTCCGCAACGACGCCGTGACCGAGATCGTCGAGATGCCCGGCCGAGGGCACTCGCTCACCATCGACCGCGGCTGGCGGGAGGTCGCCGACACCGCCCTCGGGTTCGTGCAACGGTTCGCCGCCCCCTCAAAGGAGCTCCTCAAATGACGTTCGCCGCCGAAATGCTGCGTCTCAGCCCCTCCTCCATCGGGTTCGACCGGGAGGAGCTGGCCGCCTGCATCGAATCCTGCTTCGATTGTGTCCAGTCTTGCACCGCCTGCGCCGACGCCTGCCTCGGCGAAGATGACGTGGCCGGCCTGCGCCGCTGCATCACCACCAACCTGACCTGCGCCGACGTGTGCGCGTCGACCGGACGGATCCTGTCCCGCCAGTTCGATTATGACGCCAGCGTCACCCGGGCCATGCTGGAGGCGTGCCGGCTGGCCTGCCGGCGGTGTGCCGAGGAGTGCGAGCGCCACGCCCAACACCACGAACACTGCCGTGTCTGCGCCGAGGCCTGTCGGCGTTGCGAAGCTGCCTGCGACGCGCTCCTGGCCGCCTGATCCACGATGTCTGGTGAACCGGGGGTTTCGAGGTCGCCGTGGCCTGCACCCCGGGGTGGGGCTCAGTCGGTAGCTCGGAAACAACCATGGATATGGTCGTTGACCACGCCGACGTTCTGCATGAAGGCGTACACACTCGTGGGCCCCACGAACCTGTAGCCCTGAGACTTCAAGTGCTTGGCGAAGGCGTCCGACTGCGGCGTCGACTTGGCGAGGTCGGCGACGGACTGCGGGGCATGCTTGCCGGTGGTCTCGAAGGACCCGGCGAGCGCAGCAAGGCTCGGCGACGCGGATCCCATCGCCCGAGCGTTGTCGATGGTGGCTTGGATCTTGGCACGGTTACGGATGATCGACGCGTCCTGCAGTAGCCGGTCGACGTCCCGGCCCCGCATCGCCGCGACCTTGGCGATGTCGAAGCCGTGGAAGGCCTTCCGGAACGCGTCCCGCTTGCCGAACACGATCGACCAGCTGAGCCCGACCTCGAACACACCCAGGGTCAGCGCCTCGAACATCGCCGACTCGTCGGAGGTGCGCGTACCCCAGACCTCATCGTGATAGCGGCCGAGCGCGGTATCGCCAACTCCGGCCCAGGCACACCGCGGCGTTCCGTCGTTACCGATGATCACGTCGTTGCCCATGCGCCTTGTACTCGACTCTCAGGCCCGGGAGGGGACGGGGCTCATGAACCGTCCGTCGCCCCCTGGATCAGGCGAATGACCTCGCTCGGGTGCGAGACCATCGCCACATGGCTCGAGTGGACTTCCACGATGTCGGCGTCCATTCGCTTGGCGAACAGGCGCTGCGCCTCTGAGGGGATGGCCTCGTCATCGGCGGCGACCAGGTACGAGCAGGGCAGCGACTTCCACGCCGGCACGCCCATCACGTCGTTGAACGTGCTGGCGGCCAGCGGCTGCTGCACGGCGAACATCACCCGTGCCCGCGCCGCGTCGACGTCGGCCGCGAAGTGGTTCGTGAAGTCGTCCTCCGACAGCCAGACGAAACCTCGGTCGTCGATGACCTGGTGGGCCAGCGCGGGCGACACCGGGCCCTGGGAAAGCAGCCCGCCGAGGGACTCACCCTCGTCGAGAGCGAAGGCGGCGACAAAGACGAGACCCACCACGTTTGCAGCGTCCGCACCGAGCGCGGTCATGATCTGGCCGCCGTAGGAGTGGCCGGCGAGGACGGTGGGACCGTCCTGTAAGGCCAGGACCTGACGGAGCCGAGCAAGGTCGTCGGCCAGCGAGGTCAGCGGGAATTGCGGCGCGGTCACCTTGTAGCCCTCGGCCTGGAGGCCTTCGATGACCCCGCTCCAGCAGGAGCCATCCGCCCACGCGCCGTGGACGAGGACGATGTTCGGGAGAGAACTCATACCAGCTCCTCCGGGCTGGGTTCCGGACACCGCCGGAACCGCGTCGATGGACCGGCGCCCACCTTCGACCGGCAAGCACGGGCGGCACATCGCGTGCTCGTGCCATTTCTTCCGCCTGGTGCGGTGGGTCAGGTGCGCCCGTCGACGTCAGCCACCAATCGCGTGAGCTCGACCCGAGAGTTGATACCGAGCTTGGTGAACACGCTGCGCAGGTGCCCGTTCACGGTGTGGTGGGATACGAAGAGGCGGGCGGCCGCTTCCCGGTTCGTCAACCCTTGAGCCACGAGGCGGGCGACGTCGAGTTCCGAGTCGGTCATCGCGGCCCAACCCCTGCCTGGGCGGTGTGCCGCGACCAGCCGGCGACGTACTCCGAGGGCCCGCAGCCGCCCCCGCAATCGGCCGGCGTCCCACGCGGCACCGGATTCGGCGTAGAGGGGCAAGGCACGGCTGAAGGCCTCGACGGCGTGGTCCGTGGCGCCACTGTCAACTGCGACGACACCGAGGTCCTCGAGGGCGGCGGCGAGCGCCAACGGGCGGGAAGCGTCCCCGAGGAGGTCGACGGCCTTCGAGAGCTCTACGAGATCGTGGCGCAGCACGCCGGTGGCATGGGCGGCGGCCGCGGCGAGCGAACCGATCTGCGGGTTCAGGTGCGACCGGCCCTCGGCTGTCGCGCACGCTCGGGCGGCCAACTCATGGTCGTGCGTCGCGAGAGCGATGTGTACGAGGCGAGCGTCATCGGTGACGTCGATCGGGAAGAGCGGCACGATCGAGAGGCGGTCGTCCTCACCATGGGCACAGAGCCACCGGTGGGCCAGGGTGCTGTCACCCTCGGCCATCGCCTGCAGTGCGAGGACCCAGGCCGCGTGGCGCCGGACGCTCGGCACGCCCTGGTCGATCATGACCTCGGCGATCTGAGCAACGTGCCGGGATTGGCCTTTGTCGCCGAGGTGGATCGCAACCCGCCCCAGAGCCACGACGGCGGCGGCTTCGAGGACGCTGACGACCTCACCGGCCGCATCGGCCGAGAAGCGCTCCTGGAGCACCGCCGCGGCGTCCGGGAGGCGACCCATCTGCAGCAGCAGCCGGGCATGGCCGGTCTCGAAGATCCGCAGTGCCCAACCCTGCCGGTGACGCTGCGCCGCGGCGACGTTTTCGCTGGCCAGCTGCACCGCCTCTTCGAGGTGGTCCATTGTGGCGAGGACGTCGCCGCGCCACTGACGGCCCAGATGCGCAAGGGTCTCGTCGCCCGCGTCGTGGCCACTTCGCAGCGCTTCCTCGACCAGGTCCCGGGCCCGCCCGAACCGCCCCTCGGCGTATTCGAGCCCCGACTCGGCCAGCACGAGAATGACCTGGGCCCGGAGGTCTTCGGACAGTTCGAGCGCGGCGCGTGCCTCTTTCAGTCCGGCGCGAGCTTCCGCCGTCCGGCCCGCCACCACGAGGTTGTGGAACAGGAGCGCCCGGTGGCGGCCGCGAAGGTCGGCTGGGAGCCCGGGAAGGGCGAGCGCTTCGCGACACGATTGGGCCCGGACGTCGGGCGAGATCGAAAACATCTCGGCGATGCTCAGACGGACCTCTGCCTCTTCGGACGGGCGGAGCACCTGACGCAGAGCGGTGTCGGCGAAACCCTTGGCCTCCTCGCCCCGGGCGGCGGCGTGCAACCAGACGGCGGTTCCCGCGACGAGCGGGCCGCGCAGGGGATGATTCGGTGGGGAGAGCTCAAGCGCCCGGCGGCTCAGGTCGGCGGCGGTCCCTGGGTCGGTCGGCCCCAGCGTCTCGGCGGCCTTGAGCAGCGTCCTGATGGCGGTCTCGTCCCCGGGCTCAGCGCTCGCCACCAGTTGAAGAGCGACCTCCACGGGCAGCGCGCCTCCGGCGAGGAGGACCGCGGCCGCTTGACGATCGAGCGCACGGCGGACCGGGACGGGGACGCTGGCCCGCACGGCCTCCAACGTCAGGTCATGCACGAAGGCCAGCGCACCGTCCCGTTCGACCAGCACGTTGCTCAGCGTCAGCTCCTCCAAGGGCTGTAGCAGCGCGGACGGAGTCAGATCCAACATGGCCGCTACGTCGTCGGGCGAAAATCGACGGCCGAGTGACGCAGCCACCGTCGCCACTCGCCGGGCGCCGTCCGAGGCGCGCTCCAACCGGCGGCGCACGCTCTCCCCGACGGTCTTCGGCACCTGCCTCCGCAGCAGTTCGGCCCTTCCGGCGTGGACGCGCACGAGCTCTTCGTCCCGGAGCCCGCGCAGCATCTCGACGAGCAGGAACGGGCTGCCTCCCGCCCGCCCCGCCATCTCGAGCACCGATCCGTCCGGTTCGGCCAGCAGGACATCGGCCGCGATCTGGGCTACGGCGGTGTCATCGAGGGCGCCGAGAACGATCCGCTCTGCTCCGCTTCGTTCGAGGTGATCGATGGCGCCGCGCACCTCGGGTGACCCGGGGCCGGGCCGGGCGGCGATGAACCAACCGACCGGCATGGTGGACAACCGAGCGGGCAGCGCACGAAGGGCCGCTGCGGTCCCCGTGTCGGCCCACTGCAAATCGTCCAGACAGATCACCACCGGCGACTCGAGCGCCGCCTGCTCGAGCGAAGCCTCGATGTCCTGAAGCAGCCAGTACCGCTGCTCCGGCGACGTGTGGGCGTCGCGAAGGGCGTCCCGATCGAGGATCGGGGCGGGACCTTCCAGGAGCGCCTCCAGCAGAGGAGCGAGCTGGACGATCCTGCCGCCCGGGTCAGCCGCGCCCTGGCCCACCCGCATCGACAGCCGTGTCGCGAGCCTCGCGACCTCGGCAAGGAGCCGGCTCTTCCCCATGCCCGCCCGGCCCTCGATGACGACGGCCGTCCCGACCCCGGCCAGGAGCCGGTCCAGATGGCCACCGACCACCGTGAGCTCGGCCTCTCGGCCGCGGACACGATCCTCGCATCCCGCCGTCGGGCCCGGGCTCGGCGTGGTCGTCAGCTTGGAGGGGCCGACCAGAAGCGGTTCACCCGCGCTCACCGCCCCATAGTGCCAGCAGCCGCTGCAGGACGCCGCGAAGGCTCCGAGTCAGCTTTTCGTAAGGTTGAGCGGAAAGCCAGGTGCAGGAGCTCGTCCGTTAGCCGCAGCGCGAAGAAATGGCACGATTGCGCGGTGTCGACGGGCCGAGGATGACGAGACAGTAGATCTCCCAGCCGGCGTTCGTGGCGGACCTCATCCGCGACGCGGCCCACCGCGTCGGCTGACCTCTCTCGGAAGGGGGTCATCAATGCCCGTCGTGGTCGTGGAGAAGAAGGACCCCATTGGCTCGGAGATCAAGGACCAGCTTGCCCTCGAGATCACCGCCGTCCTGCGGGACGTGATCAAGTCTCCCGACGACCTCATCAGCGTCGTCTTCCACGAGCTCCCCCCGGACAACACCTACCGTGCCGGTCAGCCGACCGACGAAGCTCTCATCTTCGTGCACATCCGCTCCGGCCGCAGCGACGAAGTCGTCCTGTCCCTTCTCGAAGCCATCACCGACGTGTGGACCCGTGTCACCGGCGAACCCGACGACGCCATCGAGCTCGTCGTCCTGCAGCATCCGGCGAAATGGGTGATGCGGGGCCGTGCCCGGCTTCCCGAGCCGCCGACCGTCTGAGCCGACGCCTACTTCAACCGGACCCCGCCGCAATGGCTCCCGCGGCGCCGGTCCCAAGCGGTCGTCCACGCGGTCGCACCCTGGTAGGCCCCAGGAGCCCGGTCACGGCTCGGTCAGGCGGCGGGCGGCCGCGAGCAGCGCCGCACGATGCTCCCGGAGGCGCCGGGGCGACATGGGGTTCCCGCCTGCCGCCGCCTTGAGGGCCGACGGGGCGCTCAGCCAGCTCTCCGTCATCCGCAGGACGATGGCGAACAGGTCGTGGGCGGGGATGTCGGACCGGATCCGGCCCGCCTTCTGAGCGGCGGCGACGGAGGCGACACGCTCCTTGAACGACGTCCGCTCGGCCTCGGTCGGTTCGGCCCGCTCGAGGGCGCGCCACGTGGCGAGACGACCCACCTTCGGGTTGGCGAGCACGTAGTCGAAGCGGGCGGCGGCGAAGGCGCAGAGGTCCCCGTCCTCCAGCGGCACCGCCTCCATGACGGCGTCGATCTGGTGGGTGAGGACGGCGTCGAAGAGCCGGTCTTTGTCCCCGAAGTACATGTACAGGAGCCGCTTGTTGGCCCCGGCCCGCTCGGCGATCCGATCGATGCGGGCCCCGGCGAGCCCGTATTCGGCGAACTCCTCGGTGGCGGCGGTGAGCAGCAGGGCCTTGGTCGCCTGGGCGTCCCGAGGCCGGGCAGAGGGAGCGGTGGCGGGAGCCATATCCGAAGCCTAGCCGAAGTAACTAACTATTGACATACATCGACCGGAGACTTAGGTTGTTCCTAACCAGTTAGTGACTTAGGGGAATCGCCCCTGCTGCCTGTCGTGCCTTGGCACATTCGAGAGGAGCTCGCATGCCCGCGAAGACCCTTCCCGGTGGAACGTTCACCATGGCCCAGGGCCCGACCGTCTCCCGCCTGGGCTACGGCGCGATGCAGCTGGCCGGCCCCGGCGTGTTCGGCCCCCCGGCCGACCGCCAGGCCGCGGTGGCCGTGCTGCGCGAGGCGGTGGAGCTGGGCATCACCCACATCGACACCAGCGACTACTACGGGCCCCACGTCACCAACCAGATCATCAAGGAAGCGCTGCACCCGTACCCCGACGGGCTGCACATCGTCACCAAGGTCGGCGCCTTCCGGGACGCCGCCGGCGGCTGGCCGGTGGCGCTGGCTCCCGACCAGCTGCGCCAAGCGGTGCACGACAACCTCGCCAACCTCGGCCTCGACGTGCTCGACGTGGTCAACCTGCGGGTCGGGGGTCTCGAGCGGCCCGACCCGGGCTCCATCGCCGAACCGTTCACGGTCCTGGCCGAACTCCAGCGGGAAGGGTTGATCAGGCACCTCGGCATCAGCACGGTCTCCGTCGACCAGGTCGCCGAGGCCCAGTCCATCGCGCCCGTCGCGTGCGTCCAGAACTTCTACAACATCGCCCACCGCATCGACGACGACCTGGTCGACTCCCTCGGCGCCCAGGGCATCGCCTATGTGCCCTACTTCCCGCTCGGCGGCTTCTCGCCCCTGCAGTCGGACACGCTGGCATCGGTCGCCGCCCGGCTCGACGCCACCCCGATGGCCGTCGCCCTGGCCTGGCTGCTCCAGCGCTCCCCCAACATCCTCCTCATTCCCGGCACCTCCTCCGTCGCCCATCTCCGAGACAACGTGGCGGCCGCCGGCCTGACCCTGCCCGAGCCCGAACTGACCGAGCTGAACAGAATCGCCGCATGATCCGGGCCGAGGTAGGCCCGCAAGGCTATTGCGTCAGCTGACCTCTTTGGCTGCCGTCTCGATGATGGCGGCCACGGCCTCCGGCCGGGACACGTAGATGGCGTGGCTCCCGGCCGCTTCGACCTGTGTGGCCTTGGCCCGATCGGCCATGAAGCGCTGGGCGTCGGGCGGGATCATCCGGTCCTCGGTGGCGATGAGGTACCACGTGGGCTTGTCCCGCCAGGCCGGTTGGCTGATCGCTCCCGCCAGCGCGTCGACACCCCACGGGACCTGGGAGTCGGCCATGAAGGCCGCCAGGTCCGGCTCGACGTCGGCGGCGAACGACGCCGCGAACTCGTCCTTGTCGAGGAAGAGGAACCCGTCCTGGGGCGGCAGGATCGGTGGAACGGGCGCACCGGGCGGGGGATCGGCGATGAGCGTGTTGACCGACTCGCCGCCGTCGGGGGCGAAGGCGGTGATGTAGACCAGGGCGGCCACCTTCGGGTGGTTGCCGGCTTCGGTGATGACGGCCCCGCCGTACGAATGCCCGACCAGCACGACGTTGCCGGGTTGCTGGTCGAGGACCCGCCGGGTGACGGCGACATCGTCGGCCAACGACAGGGTCGGGTTCTGGACGATCGCCACCTCGTGCCCGGACCGCCGCAGGATCTGGTAGACGCCCTCCCAGCCGGAGCCGTCGACGAACCCGCCATGGACAAGGACGATGCTGTGCATGAGAGTCTCCGCTCGGTGGGTAGCTTGGTAATATGCGCGTAGCGTACGCGTATATTCTGGGACGGGGGGTGCCTTGTCAAGAGGCCGAGACGTCGGGTCCAAGGCCCGTTCCCTGACGCGGGAGGACGTCATCGAAGCGGCCGCCGAGCTGGTCGCCGAGGTGGGCTTCGCCGGGTTGGGCATGCGGGCCCTGGCCGAACGCTGCGGCGTGGCCACCATGACCCTCTATCGCCACGTCGACACCAAGGAAGACCTGCTGTCGGAGCTGGCCGACCGCGTCCTGGCGCAGCTCACCCTGCCGGCCCCAGGCACCCTCAGCTGGCAGGAAGAGCTCACCACGGTCTTTCGTTCCGTGCACGACCTGTTGCTCGAGCACCCCGACATCGTCGAGATCGTGGCCAGGCAGCCGGTGGCGGGAGAGGCCGCCTACCGGGGCGCCGAGGTGGTCCTCGATGCCCTGCGACGAGCGGGGATCGAAGGTGAGGCCGCCGCCAGCGCCTTCGCCACCCTCTACACCTTTACGCTGGGATTCGTCCAGCAGCAGTTATCGATGTCGGTGTCCGGCGACAGCCTGGATCGCCGCAAAGGGCTCCTCGACCGGCTCCCCGTCGACGACTTCGACAACCTCAGTCGACTGGGTGCCGTGTTTCTCCTGCGCCACTCCGACCGGCACTTCGACGACGGCCTCGACACGATCATCCGCGGCCTGGCCAGCAAGGCCACACAGTAGACACGCCTTTGCCGCGACCGGCCGAGCAGCCGGCCTAGCCCGCCGAGCTCTGCGACGTCAGGTCGCGTCATGCCGCCCGCGTGGCCGAGGCGGGCGTCGCCCGCTTCGCCGACGCGCTGACTTCACTTGGTCCGGGGGGTGCTCCGCTTCGGCCGGCGGAGCGTCGGTCGACCCTGGTAGCGGTCCCGGAAGGGCTCGCTGGCGGCGGGGCCGGCGGTGAAGACGAAGTCGAGGCCGTCGAGCCGCCGGCCGGTGGCCCGGTCGACGACGACCGGTTCGGCCTCGGCGCCGGTCTGGGCGTCGACGAGCACCATGCTGCGCTGGCCGGGGGCGAGGCGGGCGTTGCCCCAGCCGGCGAGAACGACGATGACCGGGCGGAGCGAACGGCCCAGGTCGGTGAGGAGGTACTCGTGGCGCGGCGGGTGCTCCTGGTACTGGCGCCGCTCGAGCAGCCCGCGGTCCACAAGCCGCTTGAGCCGGCTGGCGAGAAGGCTCGACGAGATGCCGAGGTTCTCCTGGAACTGGTCGAAGCGGGTGAACCCGTCGAAGGCGTCGTGGAGGATCAATAGCGTCCACCACTCCCCGACGAGCCCGATGGTGGACGACAGCGGGCACTCCTGGTCCTCGAGCCTGATCTTGTCGATCACGGGCTCCGCCACCCCCTTGACTTCTATTTTCGAAGTTACTAAGTTCTATTTTAGCAGTCACCGAGGTCGAGCCGCGATCCCGAAGGAGGAGCCATGGCCGTTCCACTGACCGGCGAGCTGGCCGGAAGGCGGGCACTCGTGACCGGTGCCACCCAGGGGGCGGGGGCGGCCATCGCCGAGCAGCTGCGGCGGGAAGCCGCCGAGGTGTGGGCGACGGCCCGACGGCTGCCGCCCGACCACCCCGACCCGGAGCGGTTCATCGCCGCCGACCTCACCACCGCCGAGGGCACAGCCACCGTCGCGGCGCGTGTCATCGAGGCCGGCGGGGCCGACATCCTCGTTCACGTCGTGGGCGGCTCGGAGGCGCCGGCCGGCGGGTTCGCGGCGCTCGGCGACCAGCACTGGGACCACGAGCTCCGGCTGAACCTGCTCGCTGCTGTCCGCCTCGACCGCGTCCTCGTGCCAGCAATGGTGCAAGCCGGGCGAGGCACCGTGGTGCATATCACCTCCATCCAACGCAAGATGCCGCTGAGCAACGGCACCCTTGCCTACGCCGCCGCCAAAGCCGCTCTTACCACCTACAGCAAGGGGCTGGCCACCGAGGTCGCACCCTCCGGCGTGCGGGTCAACAGCGTGGCGCCCGGCTTCATCCGCACGTCCGCCGCCGAGGCCCTCATCGACCGGATCGCCCAAGCCGGCGACGGCTCCCGGGAACAGGCCCTCGGGAAGCTGATGGCCTCGCTCGGCGGCATCCCCCTCGGCCGACCCGCCGAGCCCGAAGAGGTTGCCGAACTCGTCGCCTTCCTCGTGAGCGACCGGGCCTCGGCCATCACCGGGGCGGAGCACACCATCGACGGCGGCACGATCCGGACCACCTGACCGTCCGCCCTCCACTCGCCACCCAACCTGAGGCCAAAGGAGGTATGACGATGACCCCCACCACCCAGGGCAACCCCGTCCCCCCCGACGCCGTGCGCCGTTACCAGGACGCACACGACCACCGCGCCACCGAGACGGCCCTCTCCGCCTTCACCCCCGACGCCATCGTGATCGACGAAAACCGCACCTACGAAGGAAGCGACCAGATCCGCAACTGGCTCGACAGCGCCGCCACCGAATTCACTTACACCCGCACCTTCGTCAAAGCCGAGCAGACTTCACCCAACGCCTGGGTCGTGGTCAATCACCTCGAAGGCGACTTCCCGGGAGGCAGCGTCGACCTCCGTTACCGGTACACCGTCCGCGGCGGCCTCATCTCGGCCCTCACCATCGCTCCCTGACCCGGAGCC
>JAUZEY010000500.1 GCA_030838785.1 Actinomycetota bacterium
CGACGCCGTGGCCTTCTACCTCTTGTCGCAGGAGGTCAGCCAACACGTCAAGGTCGTGCAGTCGGGCCAGGGAGCCGACGAGGTCTTCGCCGGCTACCACTGGTACCAGAAGATGGCCAGCTGCCCGGGGGACGGGCTGGCCGAGTACGCCGCCGTCTTCTTCGACCGGACGCACGACGAGGTCAACGCCGCCGTCAGCCCCGAGTTCGCCCTCGACCGCGACGTCAGCCGGGCCTTCGTCGAGGAGTGGTTCTCCGCTCCGGGCGCGCCATCCCAATCTGACCGGGCGCCGCTGCGCCGGGCGCTGCGGCTCGACACCCGGGTGATGCTGGTCGAGGACCCGGTGAAGCGGGTCGACAACATGACCATGGCCTTCGGGCTCGAGGCCCGGGTGCCGTTCCTCGACCACGACCTGGTCGAACTGGCCGTCGCCTGCCCACCCGGGCTGCTGGTCGGCGGCGGCGGCAAGGGGATCCTGAAGGACCTCGCCCGGCCGCTGCTCCCGGCCGATGTCATCGACCGACCCAAGGGCTACTTCCCCGTCCCGCCGCTCGTCCACCTCGACGAGGCGGCGGTCGGCCTCCTGCGCGACGCCCTCCTCGCCCCGGAGGCCAAGGAGCGCGGCCTGTACCGGGCCGACCACGTCGAGCATCTGCTCGACCATCCCCACGAGCTCACGAACCTGAAGTACAACCAGCTGTGGGAGCTCGGCATGGTCGAGCTGTGGCTCCAGGCCCAGGGGATCGCGTCCTGACCAGCGTTCGCGGCCTTGTCCCGGTTGTGAAACGTTCAAGCAACACTCCGGCCATACCGTTGAGGAGGTATGAAGCCGCGCATTGGGCTGACGACCACTCCGGCGGCGGTCGACGACCGCCGTGTGGAGCTGGTGAACCAGGCCTATGTCGACGCCGTCGTCCGGGCCGGCGGCCTCCCCTTCGTGCTGCCGGTGCTCGATCCCGATGACGCCGAGCCCGCCCTCCTGGCCCTCGACGGATTGCTCCTCACCGGCGGTGGCGACGTCGAGCCGTCGCTCTACGGCGCGCTGCCCGTCCCCGAGGTCTACGGCCTCGACCCGGCCCGCGACGCCTCCGAGATGGCGCTGGTGCGGGCCGCGGCCCGGGCCGGCCTGCCCGTGCTGGGGATCTGCCGGGGGTCCCAGGTGCTCAACGTCGCCCTCGGCGGGTCCCTGGTGCAGCACGTGCCGGCCGTCACCGGCGTCGAGAATTGCCTCCGGGACCGGGCCTACGAGTTCTTGCACCGGGTGCGGGTCGACCCGGGGAGTGTCCTGGCCGGGGTGGTCGGCGCGACGGACGTCCCCGTCAACTCCCTTCACCACCAGGCGGTGGACCGGCTCGGCGCCGGCCTGCGGGCGGTGGCCTGGTCGGAGGACGGGGTCATCGAGGGGATCGAGTCCGACGACGGCGCGAACCGGTTCCTGGCCGTGCAGTGGCACCCCGAGCTCCTGGCCGGCCACGACGCCCACGAGCGGCTCTTCGCATGGCTGCTGACCGAAGCGGGCCAGCCGGTGAGCGCCGACCGGCAGCGGATCTCCGGCCCCGTCACCTGACCGGCGTTCCGGGGGACTACGACGCCCTCAACGCCTACAGCCGGATCATCGTCGACGAGGCCCTGCGCCGGGGGATCGCGGTCGAGGTGTTCGACGCCGCCCGGGGCGGCCTCCGCCTCCGCCACGGCGGACGGGTGGTGCGCACGTTCGAGTCGCTGTCCGAGCTGACCACCGCCGTCGCCTTCCGCATCTGCGACGACAAGCGCCTCACCCGGGAGGTGCTGGAGCGGGTCGGGATCCCCGTCCCGCCCGGGCGGACCGCCACCTTCGACGACGCCGACGAGGCCTTCCTGGCCGAGCACGGCGAGCTGGTGGTAAAGCCCGCCCGGGGCGAGGGAGGGGCCGGCGTCACGGTCGGCGTGACGACGGCTGACGAGCTCGACGGGGCCCGGCACGAGGCCGGGGGGCGCAGCGCCGACGTCGTCCTGGAGGCCCACTGCCGGGGCGAGGACCTGCGGGTGGTGGTGATCGCCGGCGAGGTCGTGGCCGCCTCGGTGCGGTACCCGGCCGCCGTGGTGGGCGACGGCCGGCTGACGGTGGAGGAGCTCATCCGGGCCCGCAGCGAGGAGCGGCAGGCGGCGACCGGCGGCGCGTCCCGCATCCCGCTCGACGACACCACCCGGCGGGTGGTGGCGCAGGCCGGCCACTCCCTCGACGACGTCCTCGACGAGGGCGTGACGCTGCCGGTGCGGCGCACGGCCAACCTCCACACCGGCGGGACGATCCACGACGTGACCGACCGGCTCCACCCGGCGCTGGCTGTCGGCGCCGTCGCCGTCGCCTGGGCGATCGACATCCCCGTGGTCGGCGTCGACCTCGTGGTCGAAGGTGTCGACCGGCCCGACTTCGTCGTCATCGAGGCCAACGAGCAGCCCGGCCTGGCCAACCACGAGCCCCAACCCACCGCCGAGCGCTTCGTCGACCTGCTCTTCCCTAACACTCGGGGGCTTCACCAGCCTCCCGAAAGGCAGTCATAGCGCCGGGCTCCGCTAACGTCGGCCGGCGATGCGCATCGTCGTTGCCGCCTGCACTGTCGACTACGCCGGCCGCCTCTCGGCCAGCCTGCCCGAGGCCCGCCGCCTGCTGGTGGTGAAGGCCGACGGGTCGGTTCTCGTCCACGCCGACTCGGGCGGCTACAAGCCGCTCAACTGGATGTCGGGTCCTTGCGCCCTCCTCGACGGCGGCGACGTCTGGGAGATCACCAACGCCAAGGGCGAGCGGCTCACGATCACCTTCACCGGCGAGGTCGTGTTCGACTCGTCGGTCGAGCTCGGCGCCGAGCCGGGTCTGGCCAAGGACGGCGTCGAGGCCCACCTCCAGGAGCTCCTGGCCGCCCACCCGTACGAGGTGGAGGCCGGGCTCGTGCTCATCCGGCGGGAGCACGCCACCGCCGTGGGGCCGGTCGACCTGCTGTGCCGCGACGCCGACGGCTGCTGGGTGGCCGTCGAGATCAAGCGCCGGGGGGAGATCGCCGGCGTGGAGCAGCTGGCCCGCTACGTGGAGATGCTGGAGCGGGACGGGCACACCCCCGTCCGGGGCGTCCTGGCTGCCCAGCGGGTGGTGCCCCAGGCCCGGACCCTGGCCGAGGTGCGGGCCCTCGGCTGGACCGAGATCGACTACGACCGCCTCCGAGGCCTCGGCGCCGGCACCCCGACCCTGTTCTGAGGTCCGGGCGGTGTTGCGACCGCCTCGCCGCCCGACTTCTGGCGTTCCTTTTCCGCTGGATTCCGGTAAACGAACGCCGGTTGTGTGTGGCCCGGTCCAGGCGTGCTTCTGGCGTTCCATTTCCGGGGATATCCGGTAAGGGAACGCCGGTTGGCAAGGCCAGGCGTGCCGGGCGCGTGGCGCTGCCGGCCGCCGGGGGGCGGCGGGCGGCGTATCGTCCTGGCGATGCACGGAGACGAGATGACGGCGGCCTCGCCCGGCCCGCCGCCGGCGAGCGGGGCCTGGCGGCCCGAGGATCCCGCCGGGCAGCGGCAGTTCCTCACGTTGTTCGCCGCGCCGGACAGGCCCCTCGAGCTGGAGCTCGGCGGCACCCTCTCGCCGGTCGTGCTGGCCTACGAGACGTGGGGCGAGCTGGACCGGACCGGAAGCAACGCCGTCCTCGTGGCCCACGCCCTCACCGGCGACAGCCACGCCGCCGGGCCGGCCGGGCCGGGCCACCGCTACCCCGGGTGGTGGGACCACTCGATCGGCCCCGGCAAGGACATCGACACGAACCGCTGGTTCGTGGTCTGCCCCAACGTCCTCGGCGGATGCCAGGGGACCACCGGGCCTTCGTCGGCAGCGCCGGACGGGCGGCCCTACGGCAGCCGGTTCCCCCGCATCACGATCCGGGACCAGGTGGCGGTCGAGGCGGCCATGGCCGACGCCCTCGGCATCGACCGGTGGGCGGCCGTGATCGGCGGGTCGATGGGCGGGATGCGGGCCCTGGAGTGGGCCGTCGGCCACCCCGACCGGCTGGAGCTGGCGGTGGTGGTGGCCTGCGGGGCCGCGGCCAGCGCGGAGGAGATCGGGCTCTGCTCGGTCCAGAACGAGGCCATCCGGGCCGACCCGGCCTTCCGGGGCGGCGACTACTACGGCGCCGCCCCCGGGGAAGGCCCCCACCGGGGCATGGGGATCGCCCGCCGGATCGGCCACCTCAGCTACCGCAGCGAGGCCGAGCTCCAGGCCCGCTTCGGCCGAGCTTCCCAGCCGGGGGAAAACCCACTGGCGGGCACCGCCGAGGCCGGGAGTGCCGGCGAGGTCCAGGGTGCCGGCGACGTCGGGAGCGGGGGCGGGGCGCAGGGGAGGTATGCCGTCGAGTCGTATCTCGACCACCATGCGGACAAGCTGGCCCGGCGCTTCGATGCGGGGTCCTATGTCGTGCTGTCGGAGGCGATGAACCACCACGACGTCGGGCGGGGGCGGGGCGGGCTTGGCGCGGCCCTGGGAGGGGTGCGGTGCCGGGTGGCCGTGGCGGGGATCGACAGCGACCGGCTCTACCCGCTGCGGCTGCAGCAGGAGCTGGCCGAGCTGCTGCCGGGCCGGCCGGAGGTGACGGTGATCTCGTCGATGTACGGCCACGATTCGTTCCTCATCGAGTCGGAGGCCGTCGGGCGGTTCATCCGGACGGCGTTGCAAGGCGGGGGCGGCGCGGGCGTCGTCGAGGAACGGGCCGGCTGATGGGCGTCCCCGGTGACCGGCGCGGGTGATGGGCATGTTCGAAGAACGGGCCGGGTGACGGGCCTCTCGAGGCAATCGGCGCACCGATGATCGAGCCGGAGGGAGCGGGCATGCGGGTCCTGGTGGTGGTGGGAGAGACGGAAGCGCCGGAGCGGCTGGTGGTGCGGGCCGACCGGGTGCTGCACAGCGCCGGTCCGGAGCTGGAGCCGCAGCTGCTGGCCGACGTGCGGGCCCACATCCCGGAGGACGTCGCCGTCGTCGGCGCCCCCGGCCGGTCGGAAGCGGCGGCGGCCGCCGCCGAGCTGCGGGCCCACGGCTTCCCGGTCACGCTCTACACCGACCACCCGCCGGCCGAGCCGGACTCGCC
>JAUZEY010000503.1 GCA_030838785.1 Actinomycetota bacterium
CGGCCCCACTCGCCCTCGACCCGCACGACATCGGCGCCGGCCCGGCGGGCGACCTCGCACAGGCGCTCGCCGAAGTAGCCGTTGACGCCGACGATGGCGGTGTCGCGGGGCTCGAGCAGGCTGACGAGGCAGGCTTCCATGCCGGAGCTGCCCGTCCCCGAGACCGGCAGCGTCAGCCGGTTGGCGGTCTGGAAGACGGCCCGGAGCTGGTCGCCGACCGTCTCGTAGAGGTCGAGGAACTCGGGGTCGAGGTGGCCGAGGACGGGCCGGGTCAGACCGGCCGTCGCCTCGGGGTAGGGGTTCGACGGCCCGGGGCCGAGGAGCAGGAGCTCCGAGACGCCGGGGCTCGCTCCGGTGCTCACAGCTGCGACCGGATGAGCCCGTCGAGGATGTCGGCTTCGGAGACGACCATCTGGTCGAACGCCCAGTGCCGCATGACGGACACGAGGATGGCGGCGCCACCCACGATCACGTCGACCCGGGCCGGCTCGAGGCCCGGGTTGTGGCGCCGGTCGGCGGCGGGTTCGGTGGCCAGGGTGCGGAAGACGTCCTCGGCTGCTTCCCGGGTGAGGTGGAAGTGGTGGAGAACCTCGGGGTCGTACTCGGCCAGCCCGATCTCCACCGCGGCCACGGTGGTGACGGTGCCGGCCACCCCGACCAGCGTCCGGGCCGCGCCGACGGCGGAGAGGTCGCGGTCGACGTCGTCGAGGTAGGCCTGCACGACGGAGATGGCCTGCGACAGCTCCTCGGGCGTCGGCGGGTCGGAGTGGAGCCAGGCCTCGGTGAGCCGCACGCAGCCGATGTCGATCGACAGCACCCCCTCGGGCGTTCCGGTCCCCACGCTGAACTCGGTCGAGCCGCCGCCGATGTCGACGACGAGGTGGGGGGCGGGGGCGTCGAGGCCGGTCGTGGCGCCGAGGAACGTGAGGCGACCCTCGTCCTCACCGGAGAGGAGCTCCACTTCCGTGCCGAGGATCTCGGACGACGGCCCGAGGAGCTCGTCCCGGTTGACGGCGTCGCGCGCCGCGCTGGTGGCGGTGGCCCGCAGGCCCTCGACCCCGGTGGCGTCCATGACGTCGCGGTA
Organism: Actinomycetota bacterium; assembly: GCA_030838785.1. GTDB lineage: Bacteria > Actinomycetota > Acidimicrobiia > IMCC26256 > BP-133 > BP-133. The sequence continues at coordinate 1,085 of JAUZEY010000503.1, forward strand.
CTTGCGCAGCACGCTCAGCGTCCGCTGGATCGCGTCGGGGTGGAGCCGCTTCGTGGCGTCGACGCCCTGCCCGAGCCGGGTGATGTGCATGAGCCGCTCGACCGTCTTGAGCGGACCGGCGGGGCCGGCGCCGTCGCTGTCGGCCACGAGCAGGCGAGTGGAATTCGTACCCATGTCAACGGCCGCCAGCCGGGTCACGGCTCTCCCCTCGTCAGAACCTGCGGGGCGGAGGGACCCCCGCTCCCCGACCCGCCAAGGCGCTCGTCCACCCACCGCCCAACCGGATCGTCGCCGCCGGCGAGGAACCAGGCGTAGTGGGCGTGAAGGCATTTCACACCTCGGGCGGTCCCTCCGACTCCCCCCGACGGGCGGGGGCCGGTGTGGCCCCGCTCGATGGCGGAGTCGCGTTCGGCGGCGTATGCGCCGTGGGCGGCGACGAGCTCGTCCCCGTCGACGGCGGCCTCGGCGGCCCGCACCCCGCCGGCCGATTCCAGCCTCGCCACGGCGTGCCGTAGGGCGGGGTCGCAGAGCCAGTACCGGGTGGGCATCGGCGTCCCGTCCCGCAGGAAGGGGGCGTTGCGGATCACCACCGGATCCCCGGCGGCGTTGCGCACGACGACCTCGAAGTCGCCCTCCGGCGGGCGGCCGAGGCGCTCGGTCAGCAGGGCGACGTCGTCAGGCATGAAGGTCGAAGTCTAAATGGCCCACGGCGATGCCCGGCCGTCGGAAACCAGGTTGAAGGGTCGGCGCAGGCATAGTGGACGAGCGTAACGGGCGCCTGACAAACTTCCAGGTTTCGGAAGGCTGTTCGCAGGAAAGGAAGCCGGCCGGGCTTCGTTCGGTGGGCGGACGGCTCCGGGGGAGGAACGATCATGGGCGCCAGATACGGTCGCTGGTTGGGACGCGCCGTCTCCAGGACGATGTTCCTGCTGCTCGTCGCGCTGGTTGCCGCTCTCTCGGGCGCCGTCCCGGGGAGCCGGGCCGGGGCCGCCGAGAAGACGCCGCCGGGCGATCCCCCCGGCAACAACGGGACGGTCAAAATCGAGCGTGACGGCCCTGCCGACGAGGACAGGGGCAACGAGCCGATCGGTGACGGCTGCATCATCTGGCTGGAGTACTACGGCTTCGACCAGGGCCAGACGGCCGATATCACCTTCACCGCCCAGCCGCCCAGCGGCACGAAGGTACTGATCGCCGACAAGGCCGTCCCCATCAGCGACGACGCGGCCGGAGGCGGGCAGGACAAAGACAATGTCATCGGCTACAACCTCACGTCGGCCGTGCAGGGCCTCAAGGCGAACCCGAAGCAGGGCTACCACATCAAACTGAGCTCCGACTCGCTGCAGGCGCCCGGCGGCGCGAAGCACAAGGTCTTCTGGATCAAGTGCGCGCCGAAACCCACGACGACGCTGCGGGTCTCCAAGGGCCTGCAGGGGACGCCGGGGCCCACCGGGTTCGGATTCGCGGTGAGTTGTAACCACCGGCCGCTCGACACCGCCTTCACGCTCGACGCGGGTGGGCACCGCGACGTGACCGGGGTCCCGCCCGGCACGACCTGCGTGGTCACCGAGACCGACAAGAAGGCAGCGGAGTCGACCAGCATCGCCGAGGATCCGCCGGACCCGGTGCCCAACGACGGCCGGGTGACGCTCGGCACGACGCCGGTGGCCGTGGTGTTCACCAACGTGTTCCCGGGCAGCGGCTCCACACCGGCACCTGACAACTCCGACCTCCGGAAGCCGACCGGCGGCACCGGACAGACCGGCGGGACCGGGGGCACGGCGGGCAAGGCCGGCGGCACCGGCACGACGGCAACGAACCCCGACAGCTCCGTGCTCGGCGAGACGGTGGGCAGACCCATCCCGGCGGGAACGACGCTGCCCCGCACGGGCGGCGAATCCAGGTCCCTGGCCGCCGCTGGCCTGTGGTCGCTGGCCGCCGGAGGCCTGGCGCTCCTGTCCGGCCGTCGCCTGCGGCGCTCCTGATCGTGGATCGGCCCCGGTCCTCGTCGCGACCGGGGCCGGTCGTGATCGGTGCCCCGGAGGAGTAGCTTCCGCCCTATGAGGGGACCGGTCCCGATCGGCGAGCTCGTCTCGATCTGCGGGCCCGAGCGCGTCATCACCGAACACGCCGCCCTGCGCACCTACGAGTCGGACGGGCTGCTCCAGTACGCCGTCGTGCCCGCCGCCGCCGTCTTGCCCGACTCCGCCGACGAGGTGGCGGCGGTGGTGGCCGCGTGCCACCGGACGGGGGTGCCGTGGGTGGCCCGGGGGTCGGGCACCGGGCTGTCGGGCGGGTCGCTCCCGGTGGAGGGCGGCGTGGTGATCTCGCTGTCGAGGATGCGCCGCATCCTGGAGGTCGACCTCGACAACCAGCGGATCCTGGTCGAGCCGGGTGTGACCAACGCCCAGATCTCGGCCGCGGTGGGGCCGACGCACTTCTACCCGCCCGACCCGTCGAGCCAGGTCATCTGCTCCATCGGCGGGAACGTGGCCGAGAACTCCGGCGGGGTGCACTGCTTCAAGTACGGCTTCACCACCAACTGGGTGGTGGGCTGCGAAGTCGTGCTGCCCGACGGTTCGACGACGGTGCTGGGCGGCGCCTTCGGTGAGCTCGACCGGCCGGGCTACGACCTCCTCGGCGCCTTCGTCGGCTCCGAGGGCACGCTCGGTGTGGCGACAAAGATCTGGTTGCGGGTCACGCCCGCCCCGGAGGCGACCCGCACCGTGGTGGCCTACTTCAACACGCCGGAGGAGGCGGGCCAGGTCGTCTCCGACATCGTGTCGGCCGGCGTCGTGCCCGGCGCCATGGAGATCATGGACAAGCTGGCCATCGCCGCCACCGAGGCGGCGACCCACGCCGGGAACCCGCTCGACGCCGGCGCCCTGCTCATCGTGGAGCTCGACGGGTCGGAGTCGGAGTGTGACGCCCGCTTCGACGAGGTCGTCCGCTTCTGCGAGGCCAACGGCGCAACGGGGGTGCGGATCGCCGCCTCGGAGGACGAGCGGGCCCTGATCTGGAAGGCCCGCAAGGCCGCCTTCGCCGCCATGGGCCGGATCTCGCCCAACTTCTACGTGCAGGACGGCGTGATCCCCCGCACCCGCCTCCCCCAGGCGCTGCGCCGGATCGAGGATCTCGGAGTGGAGTACGGGCTGCGGGTGGCCAACGTCTTCCACGCCGGCGACGGGAACCTCCATCCACTGGTGCTGTTCGACGCCGCGGTGGCCGGTGAAGCGGAGCGGGCCGAGGAACTGGCGGGCCGCATCGTCGAGGTCTGCGTGGACGAGGGTGGCTCCCTGACCGGCGAGCACGGCATCGGCGTCGACAAGAAGCGGTATATGCCGAAGATGTTCTCCGAAGCCGACCTGGCCACGTTCCAGCGCCTGCGCTGCGCCTTCGACCCGGAGGGGATGGCCAACCCCGGCAAGGTGATGCCGACCCCTCGCCTGTGTGGCGAGGTCCCCGGCCCCTACCGCCAGCACCCCCTCGAAGCCGCCGGCCTGATCGACCGCCTGTGATGCGTGCCGAGCCCAACCCAACCTGCGTTCTTTTCGGACACCCGTCCGTCGGAAATGAACGCCGGATGGCGGGGAGCAGCCGGTCGGCGGCCGGGGGTAGGACCCGGTGAAGAGCGAGGAACCGGCGAGCTACGAGGAGGCGGCCGAGCTCCTCCGGGGCGCCGCGGCGGACGGGCGGCCGGTTCGGTTTCGGGGTGGGGGCACGAAGCTCGGTTGGGGCCGGCCGATTCCCGAACCGGATCTGGAGCTCTGCACCGGGGCGCTCGACCGGGTGCTGGAGCACAATGCCGGGGACTTCACCGCCGTGCTGCAGGCCGGGGTCCCGCTGGCGGTGGCCCAGGCCGCCTTCGCCTCCGCCGGCCAGATGCTGGCCCTCGACCCGCCGCTGTCGCCGTGGGGCGGCGCCGGCGACGACACCGCTCTCGACGCCGCCGACGCCGGGGCGACCATCGGCGGCATCGTGGCCACGGCCGACTCCGGGCCGCTGCGCCACAAGTACGGCGGCGTACGGGACCTCGTCGTCGGCGTGACGGTCGTGCTCTCCGACGGGACGATCGCCCGGGCCGGCGGCAAGGTCATCAAGAACGTGGCCGGCTACGACCTCGGCAAGCTCTTCGCCGGCGCCTTCGGCACCCTCGGCCTCATCGCCGAGGTGACCGTGCGGCTGCACCCCCGTCCGGCCCGCACCGCCACCGTCGTGGCCCGCTCCTCCGACCCGGCCCAGCTGGCGGCGGCCGCCGCCGCCCTGGCCCACGCCCCCCTGGAAGCCGACTCCCTCGACCTGTGGTGGGACGCCTTCCCCGTCGAGGACTTCCAGACCGAGACCGGCGTCGGCCTCCGACCCGGGCCGGCCTCAGGCTCGGGCGCCGTCCTGGCCCGCTTCGCCAGTGCCGACCCCTTTCCGAGAGCCGAGGAGGCCACGGCGCTCCTGCGCCGGATCGGCGACGCCGACATGCCGGTCGAGATCGACGACGACGACCAGGCGTGCTGGGACGCGCAGCGGACCGCCCAGAGGAGCGACGTCGTGGTCAAGGTGTCGGCCCTCCCCGCCGCCCTGCCGGCGTCGATGGCCGCCGCCCAGGCCCTCGGCGGCACTCTGGTCGCCCGGGCCGGCCTCGGTCTGGCCTGGATCCAGCTGCCCGTCTGCGCCTCCACCGGCGGGGGCGGGGCCGGCCGCGCCGATGCTCCGGCTCAGGCGGGCAGGACCGATGCCCGGGGTGAGCCGGGGGCGCTCGATGCGGCGGTGGTTGCGGAAGCCGTCGAGGAGCTCCGCCGCCGCCTCGCCCCGGCGCCGTGTGTCCTGCTCGACGCCCCGGCCGAGGTGCGGGCGCGGCTCGATCCATGGGGTGGCGAGACGGGGCCGGTGACGTTGATGCGCAAGGTCAAGGAACGGTTCGACCCGGCCGGCGTCTGCGCCCCGGGTCTGTTCGTCGGAGGGATCTAGTGCCGCCGGATCCGGCGCTCATCAAGACGTGCATCCACTGCGGCTTCTGCCTCCCGACCTGCCCGACGTACGTCGTGTGGGGCGAGGAGATGGACTCCCCCCGGGGCCGCATCGTCCTCATGCGGGAGGCGGCCGAGACCGGCGGCGGGCTGGGTTCGATCGTCACCCACATCGATCGTTGCCTCGGCTGCATGGCCTGCGTGACGGCCTGCCCGTCCGGCGTCCGCTACGACGCCCTGATCGAGCAGATGCGCCCGGAGGTCGAGCGCCGCCACACCCGCACCCCCGCCGACCGCGCCTTCCGCCGTTTCTGCTTCGAGGTCTTCACCCACCCCGGACGCCTCCGGGCCCTCGTCCCGCTCCTGGTCGCAGGCCGCCGCCTGGGCCTCGACGAGCGACTTCGCGGCTGGCTCGAGCGCCAATCCGGGCCCGAGGGCCGGCGCCGGTTCCGGCGCCTGGCGGCCATGCTGCGGCTGACCCCCGATGTGGCGTTGTCGGCCGCCTGGCGCCGCCTGCCCGAGCGGACCAGGGCGCCGGCGGCGGCCGGTCCCTTCCGGGGCACCGTCGGGCTGCTGCAGGGGTGCGTCGCCCGGGTGTTCTTCGCCCGCACCAATGAGGCGACGGTGCGGGTGCTGAGCGCCGAGGGGTTCGACGTCGTCGTCCCCAAAGCGGCAGGCTGCTGCGGGGCGCTGCTCATGCACTCCGGCGTCGAGGCCGAGGCCCAGCAACGGGCCCGGGCGCTCATCGGCGCCTTCGAGGGCTGCGAGACGGTGGCCGTCAACGCCGCCGGCTGCGGGTCGGCGATGAAGGAGTACGGCCGCCTCCTGGCCGACGACCCCGAGTGGGCCGAGCGGGCCGAGGCGTTCGCGGCCAAGGTCGCCGACGTCACCGAGGTGCTGGCCCGGGTCGAGCCGAGAGCCGCCCGCCACCCCGTCCCCCTGACCGTGGCCTACCACGACGCCTGCCACCTGGCCCACGCCCAGGGAGTGCGGGCCGAGCCGAGGTCGGTGCTGGCCGGCATCCCCGGCCTGACCGTCGTGCAGCCGGCGGAGTGGGAGATCTGCTGCGGCTCGGCGGGGCTGTACAACATGCTCGAGCCGGAGCCGGCCGCCGAGCTCGGCCGGCGCAAGGTGGCCAACCTGGCCGCCACCGGCGCCGCCGCCGTCGTGGCCGGCAACCCGGGATGCGCCCTCCAGATCACCGTCCACAGCGACCGGCGCCTGCCCGTCTACCACCCCGTCGAGGTGCTCGACGCGTCCATCACCGGAAGGAGCCTCCCATGACCGACTCTCTGCCGGACGGCGTGGAGGTCCTCCGCCCCATCGAGGGCCGCCACGCGTCTGTCCTGACCAACGAAGCGCTGGCGTTCGTGGCCGACCTCCAGCGGCGATTCGGCCCGGGCCGGGAGCGGATCCTGGCCGCCCGTGCCGACCGGTGGCAGCGGCTCCGGGCCGGCGAGCAGCCCGGGTTCCTGCCCGAGACCGCCGACGTCCGCAGCGGCGACTGGCAGGTGGCGCCGGCGCCTCCGGCACTGGCCCGGCGGCGGGTGGAGATCACCGGGCCGACCGAGGCCAAGATGCTGATCAACGCCTTCAACTCCGGGGCCGATGTGTTCATGGTCGACTTCGAAGACGCCAACTCCCCGACGTGGGGCAACCTCGTCGGCGGCCAGGCGAACCTCACCGAGGCCATCGACGGGACGCTCGCCTTCACGAGCCAGGATGGCAGGGACTACCGCCTCGCCGAGCAGACCGCCGTGCCCGTCGTCCGGCCCCGGGGCTGGCACCTGGTCGAGCGCAACGTCCTCGTCGACGGCCAGCCGGTGTCGGCCAGCCTGTTCGACTTCGGGCTGTGCTTCTTCCACAACGCCCGCCGTCTGCTGGACAAGGGCCTCGGGCCGTACTTCTACCTCCCGAAGCTCGAGGGTCACCTCGAGGCCAGGGTGTGGAACGACACATTCAACGCCGCCCAGGACGCCCTCGGCCTCGACCGGGGCACGATCCGGGCCACCGTCCTCATCGAGACGATCCTCGCCGCCTTCGAGATGGAGGAAATCCTCTACGAGCTCCGGGACCACTCCGCCGGGCTCAACGCCGGCCGCTGGGACTACATCTTCTCCGTCATCAAGAAGTTCTGCGACCGGCCCGACATCGTGCTGCCCGACCGGAACCAGATCACGATGACGGTCCCGTTCATGTCCGCCTACACCGAGTTGCTCGTCCGCACCTGCCACCGGCGCGGCGCCCACGCCATCGGCGGCATGGCCGCCTTCATCCCGTCCCGCCGGGACGAGGACGTCAACCGGACGGCCATGGCCAAGGTGACGGAGGACAAGGAGCGGGAGTCGAAGGCCGGCTTCGACGGCACCTGGGTGGCCCACCCCGACCTCGTCCCGGTGGCCGGCGCGCCGTTCGACGCCGTGCTCGGCGACCGGCCCAACCAGCTCGACCGCTCCCGGGAGGACGTGTCCGTCACCGCCGAGGACCTGCTCAACTTCACCGTCCCCGGCGGCGAGGTCACGGAGGACGGGCTCCGCAACGACGTAGCTGTGGGGTTGCGCTATCTGTCGGCCTGGCTGACCGGCAACGGCGCAGCCGGCATCTTCAACCTCATGGAGGACGTCGCCACGGCCGAGATCGCCCGGTCCCAGGTGTGGCAGTGGATCCAGCGGGGACGCTTCGACGCCGCGACGGTGCGGGGCGTGGTGAAGGAAGAGGTGGAGCGGATCCGGGAGGAGGGCGGTGGCGACCGCCGGCTCGACGAGGCGGAAGCGCTCTTCGCCGAGGTCGCGCTCGGGTCGGACTACCCTGAGTTCCTGACCCTGCCCGCCTACGCCGTGCTGGAGTAGTTCTCGACCACCCAGTCGTAGCGGGGTTCGGAGCGGCGGTCGGAGCGGGCCCAGGCCAGCTCCGGGGTGAGCGCCCGGACCCGGGCGTCGGGGGTGTAGAAGGCGTCCTCGATGTCGGCCGTGGTGGCCATGGCGGGGTCGAGCCCGGCGTCGACCAGCGCCGCCTCGTAGGCGTCGCCGAGGCGGCCCCGGAGGAGCTGGCCCATGATGGCCGGGAACGACTCCGGGTCCTTGAGGAGCCAGGAGTGGGTCCCGCCCCGGATCACGACCAGGTCACCGCCGGCCCGGCGGGCGGTGTCGCGGGCGGAGGCCATGGGCACGACGAAGTCGTGGTCGCCGTGCAGGACCACCACCGGCACGCCGGCTTCGTGGAGGGCGTCGAGCATCTCCCGGCTGCCCGGCGACCGGAGCACCGACAGGAACGGCATGAGCAGCTGCCACGGCCTGGTCAGGTCGCCCCACGCGGTCTTGGCCCAGAGGCGGGCGAGCTTGGCGGTCTGCGGGCCGTCGTCGAATGAGATCGTGGCCAGGCTGTCGACCACCGCCGCCGTGCTGAACACGCCGAGCAGCGGCGGCCACCACCGGCAGGCGGTGATGATCTGGTCCCACGTGTCACCCACGATGGCGTCGATCAGGATCAGCGCCACGACCCGATCCGGGTCGGCGGCGGCCAGCTCGGTGACCAGGCGGCCGCCCATCGAGTGCCCGGCGTACACCGCCCGGCGGATCCCGAGCTCGGACACCGCCCGCCCGAGGAGCCGGCTGTAGGCGGCGAGGTCCAGCCCGTCATGGGGCAGAACGGCCGTACCGCCGTGACCGGCGGTGTCGATGGCAACCACTTTGAACCCCATCGAAACGAGGCGGCTGAGCGACTGGGCGTAGAGGAGCCCCTCGGCGGCGAAGCCGTGCACGACCACCAGCGGCACGCCCCGCCCGGCCACCAGCGCCTGCACGGAATGCCCGTCCGACAGCTGGATCCGGTGCTTCGACAGCCGCACCGTCGGGACGCCGCGCAGCGGGGCCCGCCCCTCCCGCCGATGCGGGTCGACCGGGCGTTCCCAAGCAGTGCTCGTCACCTTCCAGGTGTCGGCAGATCACGCCGCCGCCTTGATGTTCGGCAGCTTCACCTGGCGCCCCCGACGCGAATTCCCGTAACACCGCCACAGCCGGGCCTCGAGGCCGTCCGGATCCTCGTTGAGCTCCAGCCACCCGATCCGCTCGATCCGGAATCCGATGCCGCCGAGCGCAGCGTCCCGGGCCACATCCCGGCGCCGGTCGGACGGGCTCGTGTGCCACAACCGCCCGTCCGCCTCGAAGTTGACCATCCGCTCCGGCCAGGCCAGATCCAGCCGCCACCTCCCCACCCGGTACTGCCTCACCGGTGGCGGAAACCCCCGCTGCCGCAAGAACTCGACGACCTGGTCCTCCAACCAGCTCTCCGTCGCCCCGCCCGCCCTGACCTGCTCCTCGATCAGCCCCCGCAGTACGACCAGCCCGCCCCGCCCCCGCGCCGAATGCCGGCCGGCGAACTGCACCAACCGCGGGAGTGCCGTCAGCCGCTTCACCAACGCGCTGTTGACCGCGCCCTCCGCCTTCCTCGGCGCTACGTCGGCCAGTCCCAACAACGTCTGCTCCACCGTGGCCACCGGGATCCCGCCCAGGATGGTGCTCTCGAGGAACCGGGTTTCGTGAGCCGTGACCCCCTCCAGTCGGCCGCCCGGCGGGAGGACACCGTCAGCTCGACCCGCTCCTCGCGGTCGAAGCCCCGCAGCCCGTGGAGGCGAGCGGCGCAGCGATGGGAAGCCACGCCGCCTGTCGCCAAGCAGGCGGCGAGGACTTCCTGCTCGTAGGAGCCGGGCGCCCCGGTCACCCGGTGAACGCCGCGATGAACGATCTCGTCCTGCCCCGACCGGAGCCGACGGGACGAGCTCCGCTCAGAAAGCCCGAGGCCGTGCAGCTGTCGGCAGGTCACGAGACCGAGTTGTTCGACCGAGATCCTGGCCACGCGGAGGCGCTGGGTGCTCCGCTTCGAAAGGTCTTCGTGCTCCGCCATGCTGCCAGCCAACCACGAGGGTGAGACAGAAACGTTTTGCCGTCACGAACCCCCCGGGAAGGGGGGGGTTCGGGTCGGGAAAACGGCGGCGGGGGCGGGGGCCGGGGGGGGGGGGGCGGG
>JAUZEY010000557.1 GCA_030838785.1 Actinomycetota bacterium
CCGACCATGCCAACCTGCGCGAGCGCTACCTGGGGGCGCCCGCCTGAAGGAGGAGAGGAAACCGTGGAACCGAAGCGGACCAAGCTCGGCCACCAGTTCGGGGTGCTGTTCTGCCTGGCGGGATTCGGCCTGGTGTGGGTGGGGTGGAACGGCGCGGCCAGCTACGACAACAGTTCCCGGCAGTTCCCGTTCCTGATCTCGGGCGGGATCGCCGGGCTGTGCCTCGTCATCGTCGGCGTCGGCCTGTGGATCGTCCAGTCGCAGCGGGCCGAACGAGCCGGGCTGGAGGAGAACCTCGCCGGTCTCAGCCGGGTGCTGGAGACGTTGGTCGAGGTGGTGGCGCTCACGGCCGGGCCCGCCGGCGCCGCCGGTGCCGGACTCGGCAACGGGAACGGCCTCGTCCTGGCCGGGACGACGGCCTACCACCGCCCCGCCTGCCACCTGGTGCAGGACCACCCCCGACTCGTGACGACGACGGCCGAGATGGCCTCCGAATCGGGCCTGGCGCCCTGCCGGACCTGCGAGCCGGAAGAGCCGGTGATCAGACTCCCCGGCTGACGGGCAACGCGGCGACGACCTGGGCCCGGGAGGCGAGCCTCGAGAACCCGTGCGAACTGCTGGACAGCCTGGTCGACGGGGTGCGTGGCGGTCGCAGCGGCGTGCTCGTTCTGCGGGGAGAACCCGGCATCGGGAAGACGCTGCGCGGCCCCTCGGACGTGCGTCGCTCAGGAAATGTTGATCGACGCCGGGTTGTGCTCGTCCGCGTGGTAGGTGCAGTAATAGGGGAAGGACCCCGCCTTCTTAACCGTCAGGGTCGCGCTGCCCTTTGGCGGCACGTCGGCGCTGAAGGAGCCGTCCTTCGCAGTCACAGAGTGGACCCCGTTCGGATCGTTGTTGGTGATGGTGATGGGCTGCCCGATCTTGGCGTTCAACTGTGCGGGGTTGTATGCGTATGGGGGGGAACTGGGCTGAGAAGTGACGGTGATCGTGGGGTTGGCTTGCTGGACTTTGATCGCGGTCGTGGCCCCGGCTTCATTGTGGTCAATGGCGTCGATGGTAGTGAAGCACAGTCCAATGAGGGCTACGAGGGCGATGCTGAACTTCGCTGTTGCGGGCATGCTTCGTCGATACCCATTGTTTCTGGATCGGCAACGTCGAGTCCCAGGTGGGCGGCGCCCTGTCCCTCTGGGCTCGTGGCCGCGACGACAAGATGGCTGGTGCGCTGGTCCGCCTCCTCGTACGCCTTCTGCGGGCGAGGCGCAGGTAGGCAGCGGCGATGAGAACGGCGACGGCGATCTGGGCGACGCGGTCGGCTCCGTGGGGAAATGCCCCTCCGGTGAGGTAGTGGTTGACGAACCCGCCCGGGTCGGGGTGCTGACCGCCCCGGCGGCGCAGCGTCTGTTCCCAGGTGGTGAGCGGACAGTCGAACCCGACCGTGACACTCGCCAGCGCGACGGCGACCGCGGCGAGATGCAGCGGGGCGAGGTGGGGCCGGCGGGCCACGAGCAGCACCCCGACCGGGAGGAAGGCGAGGTAGGCGAGGTGGCCCACCACGACGAGGTCAGCGACCCACCGATCGATCACAGCTGCGACCCTACCGCTGCCCCGCCCCACGCCTCAACGACGCCGGCCGCCTCGTAGGGGCAGGGCGAGGGGCCGCCTGGCGTCGTCAGCCAGCTGAACACCCAGCGCTCTTCGCCGGCATTTCCGCGCTGTTCGCCGCCCACCCGTCCAACCTGCGTTCCTCAGTCGCGACTGTCGCGACTCAGGAACGCAGGTCGGACGGGCGCACTTGAAGTACCGTTCTCTCTCGCGCTCGGCGGGCCGGCGGCGTCGGCCGGTTCTCCGTCACACCGGGCCGGCGTAGAGGTCGAGGCAGCGGGCCATGCCGCCGGCGGCGGTGGCGGGACCGGCCGGATCGGCCAGGTCGGCGACGACGACCACGGGGTCATGCGCCAGGCCAACGGCCACCGCCTCGAGGCGCTCCCGGTCCCGGGCCAACAGCGCGACCCGCGCCCCGGTCTAGTCGAGGGCGGCAGCGATGCCCGCTCCGATGCCCCGGGAGGCACCGGTCACCAGAGCGTGACGGCCCTCGAGGCCGAAGCGGTCCACGCCCGAGGATTAAGTCGTGAAGAGCGGTTCGCCGTAACGCTCCGAGAATGCGACCTCGGAAACCGGAGCCCGGGTGAGCCGTGTGGGCAGGGGTCGGTCCGGATAACCGACGGCGAGCGTGGCGCAGGTGATGAGTTCCGCCGGTATCCCGAGTAACTCCCGCACCTCGATCTCGACCTCGCAGAGGATCGTCGTCAGTGTCGCGCCCAAGCCCTCGTTGCGCGCCGCGAGGAGCAGGTTCTGGACCGACGGGTAGATCGAGGCCCCACCCGCGACGGTTGGGCGGTCGAGCTTGGCATCGGGGAGGACGAGGCTGGAGAGCACGGCGCACACGACGATGAGTACCGGGACCTCGTCGAGGTGGTTGGCGAGATGGTCGGCGTCGCGAATCACGTTCGAGACGCCCCCTGACCCGGCGCTGGTCCTGGCGCGATAGCCAGCCGCGAGGTGTGCCTTCCAGCACCGCAGATACCACTCCTGCAACTGCTTCTTGACCGGCGGGTCACGCACGACGATGTAGCGGACGGGCTGCCGGTTGCCACCCTGGGGCCCGTGGCGGGCGGCGTCGAAGAGCCGCGCCAGCACCTCATCGGAAACCGGGTCAGGCTTGAAGTACCGACAGGCGCCGGTCGTCCTGATCGCCTCGATGACATCCACAGTGCGCTCCTTTGGCTGTCAATGCGGGCCCATTCGAGGCGGGTACGGGCCAGCCAGGCGGCGGCACCCAGGCGCTCATGGACGGCTGCGGCGGCGGCGAAGCGGGACTCGGCCTCGTCGAAACGGCCGAGCGTGGTGGCGAGGAGGCCGAGATAGAGGGAAACCGAGCCCGAGATCGCCGGCGCGTTCGCCACCACCTGGGCGGCGTAGGGAGCGAGAAGCTCGTGGAGCCGCTCCGCCGGCGCTGTCTCACCGAGGAAGGCACAGACGGCGGCACAATCGCAGATGCCCATCAGCCACCGGTTGTCGACCGGGTAGGAGAAGCCGTCGGCGGCGAGGGCGCCGAACAGTGTGCGGGCCTCGTCGAGGCGGTCGCCTTCGCAGTGACCGAGGGGCCAGCATCGCTCGCAGCGACGGCACCTTCGGCCATTCGACGAGGACCTCGGGGAGAAGCTCAGCGATCTTGTCCAGCCGGTCCTGTTCCAAACAGACCCGGAACCATCCAACGGCCAGCCAGATCCGGGCGTCGGGTTGGCCCGACGCCTCGGCCAACGTGGCGGCGGCCAGGACGGCCTGCTCCCCGGCCCCTAGCTGCCCGGCGAAGACCGTCCTGGTTGCCCGGTTGACGCGGGACAGCCAGACCAGCGTGGGCTGGCCCAACTCCTGGCTGAGCGTCTCGGCCGTCTGGAGGCAACGGTCGGCCTCTGCGAAGTCCCCGGTCTCCCGGGAGGCACAAAACAACCGGCTCACCCTGACCGTTGTTGTCGTAGTAGATCCCTGTTCCCGCTGAATCAGCGAATGGCATAGCGTCACCAGGGGGATGCCATAGGTCAGCTTCCGGGGTCGATGTTCTGGTTCAGGCGGAAGAGGTTGCCCGGGTCGTAGCGACGCTTGACCTCGACCAGACGGTCGTAGTTGGGCCCGTAGGCCTGGCGGACGAAACCTCCGTCGTCGGCCGACATGTAGTTCATGTACCGACGGTCGGCCATGTAGGGCGCCAGAGCCTCGAACGTCTCCCTCGTCCAGGCGATGTTGGACCGGGTGTCGGCCGGGTCGGCCCACTGGGTCAGCAGGAGCAAGCTGTAGCCGGGCTGCCGGTGGGGGAAGGCGGTGGCGGCGGGGTCGACCCGGGTGGCCTCACCGTGGAGATGATCGAGGATGATGCACGTCATCGTCGAGGGGGCCTGATCGAAGGCGTCCACGATGATCCGCACGGCGGCGTCCGACAGTTCGGTGAGGAAGGCGGACTTCCAGTAGTTGAGGGCTCCCCGGGGGAAGGCGTCGTCGAGCATCGTGTTCACGGCCGGGTAGGGCATCGGCTGGATGG
>JAUZEY010000513.1 GCA_030838785.1 Actinomycetota bacterium
CGCAAAGGCGGCGGGCGCTATCCCCAGCCCGTCGCCCTCCTCGCCCGACTCGGGGTCGATATCGGTCATGAAGGCCGCGGACTCGGCGCAGGCCTGCTCCAAGACGTGTTCCTGCGGCTCCTCCTCCTTTCAAAGGAGATCGGCTGCAGAGCATTCCTGATCCACGTCGAATCCAACGACGCCCGCGACTCCTACCGGCATCTCGTCCCCGAGGTCCAGGAAAGCCCCACCGACCCGCTCCACCTCGTGATGAAAGACATCCGCCGGACGCTGACCCATTGACCGGCATCTTCGACTGTTAACGACCGACACAGGCGAACATCGCCGTGGCCAGCACCGCCGACACCTCGGGCGCCTCGTGGCCGCGCTCGCCGTGGCCGACGCCTGCAGCGACGACCCGCTCGCACGCCCCGCCCGTCCGCCGGCGTCGGCCTCGGCCAACCGGCGTTCGATTACCGCTACATCCCGGTAAACGAACGCCAGGTGCCGTCCGGCGGCTGCACTCCCCGTTCCGACGTTCGTTCTCCGCTGTATTCCGGTAGATGAACGCCAGTTGCCCGGGAGCAGCGCACCGGTGCCGATCCTTCTCGGGTGAGCCAGAGTGCAGGCCACCGCTGAATCTGAGAATCTGATTTTCATGTCCGAGGTGAGCTCCACTGACGCAGCCCGCAACTTCGCGGATCTCCTGGACGCCGTTGAGCATCGAGGGGAGCGTTTTACGATTGTGCGGAGAGGTCGAGCCATCGCCCACCTCGAACCCGTTCTCGGGGGCACCGGGGCCGCCGTCAAGAACGTCCTTCGGGGCCATGGCCGGGATCCGAGTTGGGCTGAGGATCTCTCCGCTCTTCGCCAACTGATCGAGGTTGAGGAGCGATCCTGACCCGGCTCCTGCTCGACACCACGTTTCTGATCGACGCGGAGCGGGGGGGCGACGATCTCGACGAGCTCATTGCCGATGAGGACGACGTCGCCATCGCGGCGATCACCGTGGCCGAGTTGCTGGTCGGGGTCGCGTTGGCTGAGGGGAGGAAGCGTTCCCAGCGCCAAACATTCGTTGATGACATCGCGGCGACGCTCCAGGTCCTGACCTATGACCTCGACGTCGCCGCCGCCCACGCTGAGCTGCTCGTAGCCGTCCGCCGGCAAGGTCTCCCGAGAGGGGCGCACGACCTGATCATCGCCGCCACGGCGAGGGCCTCCGGCCGCACTGTCCTCACGGCTGACGCCATTGCCTTCGAGGACCTTCCCGACGTCCCCGTCCGCGGCCACCGGTAAGCACGCGCAGCAAGGACGTGCCGATTCCGGTCGGCTGACCAGGGCATCCTGCGCATCCGACTTGGCCTCGGCCTCGTCGATGATCCGCCAGTGGGCTTTGGCCGGGTAATCAAGTTGGGTCTGGCTCAGCCGAGGTGGGCGCCCGTCCAGGTCGTGCCGGCGTCGTATGTCATGAGGAGCCGGCCGGGTTGGCTCTGCCGCACGGCGGCTCCTTGTCGGGGGGTGGTGAATCCGAGCTCGCCCCACCCTTGGCCCTGGTCGTCGCGGTGCACGGTCGTCCACGTGGCTCCGGCGTCGACGGTGCGCATGAGCACGCCGGTCGAGTTGCTGTCAGCCCCGGCGATCAGCCAACTGGTGGGGGTGGGGGAGGCGACGGCGACCGGGCCGATCGGGACGGCGACCGTTGACCGTTGGAACGTGTTGCCGCCGTCGCGGGACCGGTAGGTGTGCTCGCCTCCGGGCCGCTCGGCGTGGACCCCCTCGTCGCAGATGGCCACGAGGTCGGTGGTCGTCGACGCGGCCAGGACGGCGGGGCCGTCAACGCCGACGCAGGGGGGTGTCCACTGACGCCACTGGCCGTTGGTCAGACGTTCTCCGCCGATCACGCCCCGATTGACCACCACCATCCATCCGGCCTGACCGTGGAGGACGAGCTGTACGGCGGGGATCGGGCCCGCCCCGGTTGGCACCGTGGTCGGCGACGGCTGCCAGGCGTCGTGGTCGACCGGACTCGTCATCATCCTGAACCCGTCTCCGAAGACCACGGCATGGACGGCCCCGCCCGCCGCTTCCACGGCCACCACCTGCCCTACCCCGGCTGGCAGCTGCGAGGGTGACCAGTGGGCGCCGCCGTCGTGGGTGGCCCACAGTTCGGGACCGAAGACCCACCCGTCGTCGGCGTTGGCGAACCGGACTCCGACCGTTCCGGGGGCATCGAGGCTGTTGTCAGGGGCGCGGACCGGCGGCGTTGTGACCTGCGACCATGTCCGACCTCCGTCGTCGGTGCGCCACAACCGCCCACACCGCTCATCGCATCCCGGAGTCGCGGTCGTTTCGAGGGCCCAGCCGAGACGCGTCGACACGAACGTCACCGACGACGGGCCGAACCCGCCCACCGCCGTCGTCGCTGTCGTCGTCGGCGCATTGCTTGGAGTAACCGGCTGACCGGTCGTCGATGTCGTAGACGACGCCGCCTTCTGCTGCGAGTGCGACGTCGAACATGACACCAACGCCACGCAGCCAGTCACGAGCAGCAGAAACAGTTGGTGACGAGCGCTCGCCATCAGGCCAGTGTGCCCGACCGGGCGAGCACAAGGTCCGGTTTATGGCGCCCATCCTCTCCCGGTCCTCCGGGATATGAAGCCGCCCAATGCGGTCTCAGCTCAGGCGGCGAAGCCCCCGCCCTCGGCACTCTCGCCTCAGCCAGAACGAGCCCGCAGGCAGACCCACGACACTAGCTCGGCCGTATGAACGTCAGTCCCCGAGCGGCCGGCCGGCTTGTTCGGCAAGTTCGGCAATGTGGGCCGTGATGCAAGAAGCGCAGAGCGGGCGGAGAAGGCCGCACCCAGGGCAGAACGTCAGGAGGACGAGCAACACGGCGCCGCACTGACCGCACGTCTCACTCGCCGGCTGCTCGGCTCGGGAAGCGACGTCGCTCACGTCGAGAAGGTACCGCGCCGGGCGCACCAAGGACAGCGAGGAATGTGTGCGATCCAGCTCGGGTCAGCCTGTCCGATAATGAACGCGTGCACCGGGACGTCGACCGCCTTGTTCATGCCGCCAAGCTCATCGAGGCGGATCTCAGTCGGATCTCCGACGAGCCGTGTTTCCTGTCCGTCAACGACCGTTGCGTGCTGACCGTACTCGATGCTGGTGCGGGGCATCGAGGCCGAGGTCCTCCCTGTCTGCGCCGGCTATCGCCTGGGGATGCGCCGGGCATTACCGAGTGGGAAGCGCCGCAAGGGGATAGCGCATAATCGGTGTCGTGCGCGGCAGGAGCGACTGTCCTCAGTGCTTCCCGATCGGAGTCGGGCGTTGCTAGTTCGACAAGCCGGATGAGACCGGCCCTGCTATCGAGGCGAGTCGCGCTTCTCGCTGCAATGGCCCTGGCAACCTTCGTCGGCTGCGACGGCGAACCCTCGATCGGGATTACGACATCCGTACCGATGAACCTTCGCCCTCCGGGAGCGAAGGAGTCGTTGTTGCAGGAGATGTGCGAACCCCTGCGCAAGTACAAGAACGAACACATCAAGGTGATCTGGGCGCGGCCCCTGGGGCCACACGGTGAATACCGTGGGGCCGCCTTCACCCGTACGTACTTCTGCAGCGAGGTACTGAAGAAGAACTTCAAGGCGTTGCCGTAGGGCGGCGGCAGGATGGAGCATGATGAGCACCATGCTCATTTCCGGGAACCAGCACCTCGAACAACTCGGTGCCTGGCCGGCGCGAAGGCGCGCGAGCTGACCTGAAAGAACGGCCCAGTGCCGGGGCGGCCCTCGGTGTGGTCGTGGGGTGGACCTTGGGGTCGAGGCATGCACTGAGGCTGCTCCACCACCGGCCCCCCACGCTGGCCTCCGCGGTCTCGGGTCAGATAGCTCCGGTCGCCTTCGCACCGTCGATGGACCCGCGGCGCTCGGCTCGAATTGCGATCAAGCAGCGAATGCAGTGCCGAAAGCCCCTCGGGTCGCGGTGCCAGGGTTGCTGATGTTCCCGGCGGTCGGCGGAGTCGTTTGATGCGCCAGCGGGCTCCCGCCGCATCATGGCGAATGCCTGCTGGTAGCGGCGGGCTCGATCCGGTTCGCCCGGGTACATGGTGTCGCAGGAGCGGCGCCGAGCCACATTCGCGCCTCCAGGCGGTTCTGGGGCACGGTACGGTGCGGTGATGGAGGCGGACCGGTGGGGCCTGCGTCTCGCCACGGCGGACGACGCCGACGAGGTGGCCCGCCTGCTGCACAACTTCAACACCGAGTTCACGACCCCGTCACCTGGTTCCGCTGTGCTCGCTGCCCGGTTGCGGGTGCTGCTCGGAGGTGACGCCACCGTTGCCATTCTGGCCGGGACGCCGGCGGTGGGCCTGGCCCTCGTCACTCTGCGCCCGAATGTCTGGTACGACGGTCCGGTTGCGCTCCTCGACGAGCTGTACGTCGTGCCGGACCTGCGTGGGCGGGGAATCGGGTCGGCGATCCTCGAACAGCTGATCGCCGTCGCCCGGGGCCGGCGCGTGGGGTTGGTCGAGATCAACGTCGACGAGGCCGACGTTGACGCGCAGCGGTTCTACGAGCGCCATGGGTTCCGTGCCACCGAGACGACCGATTCGACGGATCGTTCCTTCTACTACTGGCGAGAGCTCACGACCTAGCCACACCGGGGTGGGAGCCCGACGCCCTAGAACCGAGCACAAGCGCCGATGCCGGTCGGGTCCTGAGACTGGAGTGACCGCTGTTGTGAGCCTCCAGGCCCACCGCCGGGTGGGGACACCGTG
>JAUZEY010000514.1 GCA_030838785.1 Actinomycetota bacterium
CTCCGGGGCTCGGACGGAGCTTCCGGGTTGGTTCCCGCTCGCTTGGTCGCCCGACGGGCAGCGGCTCATGGTGACCGACGCCCGCGAGCGGAAGACATTGGGTTTGGTCGATGTCGGGAACCTGACCACTGCCAGCGTGGTGGGGCATGCCAAGCATGTGGGGTTCTTCGACATGGCGTGGCTCCCGTTCGACGCAACGGCGGGCGGGCCACCCCCGATGGGACGGCGGGCCGACGACGGCGACGGAGTCGGCTGACTACGGGGTGCGGCCGGTCAGGGCGAGGAGTTTGGACTGGAGGTCGGCGTCGGGGGGGACTTCGACGGCGGGGCCGAAGACGCCGGCGGCCCGGGCGGGCTCGATCTGGGGGGCCATGACGTCGTAGACGTGCTGGACCAGGTCGGGGTCGAGGCGGTCGTCGCCGCCGGTTCCCCGGGCCAGGTCCCAGGCGTGGATGACGTGGTCGGCGGCGAGCTGGCCGAGGTACTCCTCGCCCGGGACGTCGCCGAAGGACAGGTGGACCGTCCGGCCCAGCACGTCGGGGGAGGCGACGGCCAGGGCGGCGGCGGCCGCCTCCTTCCACGCCACCTGGGGATCGGCGCCGAGGATGTCGCCCTCGTAGCGGTCGCCGACGTCGGCGATCGTCTGGCCCTCCAGCAGGGGCGGCGCCCACAGCTCCTCGTAGACGATGTGGCGGACCAGGTCGCGCACCGTCCATTCGGCGCAGGGCGTCGGCCCGTCCCAGTCGCCTTCGCCGATGGCCGTCATCCGGCGGCCGAACTCCTCGACGGACCGGTGGTACATCTCGATCGCTGCACCCATGACCCGCCTCCTGGTTCGCGTTCGCAGTGCTGCTTCAGGCTCCGTGGCCGAGGACGGGCACGCAGCCGGGGCCCTGTCCCTTGCCCTCCGGCGTGACGTGGAGCACCGCCCCGGTCGGCTTCACGGCCACCAGCGTCAGGTCGCCGTCGACCCGGACCTCGGCCCTGCCGTCGACGATCAGGGCGTAGCCGTCCCGGCCGGACTGCGGCCACAGCAGCGACACCTCCGGGGAGCGCTCGGCGTTGGCCGCCGTCCGCCGGCCGGCGCCGCCGACGAGCTCCTCACCCTGCCATTCGACCTCGAGGGACACGGCGTGGGGCCGGCCGCCGTCGGTCACGGTCAGCAGGTAGGCGCAGGACCGGCAGGCCGCCACCTGGTCCCGCACCTCGCCGAGCTCCACCTTCACGCTCATGCCGGCACTCTCATGCTGTCGCCCTCATGTTGTCGCCCTCATGCTGGGCCTCCGATCGCCTCTCCCGGACCTCCGCCGCCGTCGACATAGAGCCGCTCGCCGGTGACGTACCCGGCGGCCGGGGAGACCACGAAGCGTACGACGCCGGCCACGTCTTCGGGAGTGCAGACCCGTCCGAACGGGAACCGGGCATCGAGGGTGCGGATGTCGTCGGCGCCCATGGTGGCCTTGGCCAGCCGGCGGCCCATGTCGGTGTCGACGAGGCCGGGGGCGACCACGTTCACGTGGATCCCGTGGCGGCGCTCCTCCCGGGCCAGGGTGAAGGCCAGCGCCTCCAGCGCCGCCTTGGCCATGGCGTAGGGGGCGCCGTTGGGCGGCGAGTCGCGGGTGATCACGCTTGAGATCATCACGATGTCGCCCCGGGGGCGGGTCCGCATCGACGGCAGTACCGCCCGGCAGGCGACGTGGGCTCCGACGGCGTGCGTCCGCAGGAGCCGCTCGACCTCCTCGGGGTCGGTGTCGGCCACCGGCCGGCCCCGGCTGGCGATCCCGGCGTTGTTGACCAGGATGTCGACGAAGCCGAAGTCGGCCACCGCCGCCGCCACCATGGCCTCGATCTCCGCCGGGACGCCGACGTCGCCGGCGTAGGCCCGGGCCGTCCGGCCCCGCGCCTCGATCTCCTTCACGGTCGCCGCCGCCGCTTCCTCGTCCCGCCGGTAGTTGACCGCCACGTCGGCGCCGCCCTCCGCCAGCGCCAGGGCGATGGCTTTCCCGATCCCCCGTCCCCCGCCGGTGACCAGTGCCACCCGTCCGTCGAGATCCATCCGCTCCTCCTAACGGCCCAGGACCGCCCGGGCCACCAGATCCTGGCCGAAGGCGGTGAGGATGGCGAGGTAGAGGAGCCCGGTGGCGGCCATGACGGCCGAGTACCACCGCTCCCGCAACGCCGCCTCCACCACGAACAGCAGCACGATGGTCGAGATCGTCGACAGCAGCCAGATCCAGCCCAGCAGGCCGTTGGCGCCGTCGTCGATCGAACCCGACACGACCTGGACCATCCCCCGCGGCAGGCACAGCAGCAGCGTCTCCAACGGCCAGATCCAGGCGTTGATGCGGACCAGCTGCTTGAGCGGCTCCCGCGACAGGCCGGGCTGGGTCAGGTAGGAGTGGCCGAGCAGCATGGCGTCGGTCACCGCCCCGAGGAACGCCGCTCCGCACACCAGCCGAGCGAACCCGAGCAGGAAGGGCCCTCCGCCGGCCACCGCCGCCGCCGCCAGCGCCACCACCCCGACGGCGGGGGCGATCAGGTCGGCGGATGGGTTGAACTCGGCGACCGTGTCGTCGTACCGGTCGGGGCGGGACAGCCCGGTCATGGCCGCCACCCGGGCGGCCCGGGCCCGGCGCAGCGTCCGTTCGCCCTCGACACCGGCCCGGCGGCGGGCGAACGACAGCCACAGCGCCCATCCCGCCCCGGCCGCCACGCCGGCGGCGCCGAGGTCCCGCAGCAGCGTCGCCGCCCCGCCCGGCTCCAGCCACCGGCCCAGCCCGGCGCCGCCGAGCGCCATCACGAGGTAGGTGACGCGGACGGTCCAGCCGTAGCCGATCCCGACCTCCCGCCGCCGGGTGGTGACCCAGAGGAACAGGAGCCCGCCGACGGCCCACTGGAGGAGGACGGTGGAGACCTGAAGCTTCATCGCCCGCTGGCACGAGGCCCGCGCCGGCATTCCGGCGTTCCATTTCCGCTGTATCCCGGTAAACGAACGCCGGTTGGAGCGGCGGACCCGGCCAGCCGTTCCGGCGTTCGTTTTCCGCAGTACTCCGGCAGATGAACGCCAGTTGGGGCCGGCCCGCGGGGGGCGGCTCGCACGGCGGGGCTCAACCGACGATGGCGAGTTCGCGGGGCGCCTCGTTGAGGCGCTCCGGGCCGGCCTCGGTGGCCACCACGATGTCCTCGATGCGGGCGCCGCAGCGGCCCGGCAGGTAGATCCCGGGCTCGATGGAGAAGGCGTGGCCGGGCGCCAGCGGGGTGGAGTTTCCGGACACGAGGTACGGGTCCTCGTGCTCCTCGAGGCCGATGCCGTGGCCCGTCCGGTGGATGAAGTAGTCGCCGTAACCGGCGGCGGTGATGACCGTTCGGGCGGCGGCGTCGACCGCCTCGCACGACACCCCGACCCGGGCCGCCCGCACCCCCTCCTCCTGGGCCCGGAACAGCACGTCGTAGAGGTCGGCCAGCTCGGCCGACGGCTGCCCGACCACGAAGGTGCGGGTGATGTCGGAGCAGTAGCCGGCCATGGTGCCGCCGAAGTCGCAGACCACCGAGTCGCCCGGCTCGACCACCCGCTCGCCTGCTTCGTGGTGGGGGCTGGCGGCGTTGGGCCCGGAGGCGACGATGGCGAAGTTGGCCCGCTCGTGGCCGCCTTCGAGGATGCGCTCGACCAGCTCCCGGGAGATGTCGGCCTCCGTCCGCCCGGCGAAGGGCCGCTCCCGCATGGCCAGCGCCACGGCGTCGACCACCGCCGCCGCCGCCCGCAGGGCGTCGACCTCGGCGGCGTCCGTCTGGGCCCGGAGCGGGCTGGTGACCTCAGAGGCCCTCACGAATCCGGTCTGCGGCAGGGCCTCCTGGAGGCCGA
>JAUZEY010000536.1 GCA_030838785.1 Actinomycetota bacterium
CCGTTCCCTCCACCGTCCCGCCGTCGGCCGGGGAACCCTGGTCGGGCAGGCCGAAGGCGTAGATCTGGCCGTCGCGGCCGAGGAGCCAGTAGCCGCCACCCGACGCCGGAGCGGCGATGGCGGAGACCGGCGCGGGCAGCTTGCCGGCATCCATGGCGCCGAGGAAGCCGGCGTCGCCGTAGGCGAAAACTCCGCCGTCCTCCGCCGCCAGCCAGTAGCCCTTGCCGGTCGGCGACGAGGCGACGCCCACGACGGCGCCGTGCAGCGCCGACCCGGCCGGGGCACCGAGATAGGGAGCATCGCCGAAGGCGAACACCCCGCCGTCCGCAGCCACGAGCCAGTACCCCGCGCCGGACGGACTGGCGGCCATGGCCACGATGGGCGACGCGAGATGCCGGTCGCCGAGGGAGCCGAGGAAGGGCGCGGCGCCGAAGGCGAACACGCCCCCGTCCGCAGCCACGAGCCAGTACCCGGCTCCGCTGGGGACGGCGGCGATGCCGACCACGGGGTGCGCCGCCTTCGGGGTGAGCGCACCGAAGAACCGGGCCGTGCCGTAGCTGCGCACGGCGCCGTCGTCGGAGGCCAGCCAGTAGCCCGCGGTGCGTTCCGCACCGGCCCGGGCGATGGCCACCGGCGGCCGGGGGAAGGGCGCCGAGCCGTCGGGGCCCTGGTTGGGGGCCGAGCCGAAGGCGGTGACGCTGTTGGCCTTCGCCGCCTGGGGGGCGGCCGACGCCGGCCGAGCCCGGTCGGGCGGGATGACGCCCCCGAGCAGCAGCGCTCCCAGTGCGACGACCACGGCGACGACGTGTCGAAGCGCGACGCGACCCCGGCTCATGTCCTTCCCCCCATCCTTGTGGCCCCAGCCTGTTTGCGCAGGTCATACCCGAAAAAGGGGGCATTCCAACCGCAACCAGGTCACGAGTCGTGAGAAACCGTCCTCACGCTCCGGGACCGGATCGGGGTCCGGACGCGACACAGCCGCCAACGGTACGGCTGGCGGCTGTGTCGACGGCGGGCCGGTAACCCGCCCCGCTAGTTGGCCGGACGGGCCGAGGCCGAGTCACCCTTCTCCGTCGGAGCGGCGTTGCTCGGGTCGAACGCCTTGTCCCCGGCCTGCTTGTTGGGGGCGCTGGCCTTGCCCGAGTCGGGCGCCCAGCCGTGGTCGCCTTCGTCACCGATGCTCGTCTTGCCGCGCTCGTTCTCCATGTTCTCGTCGCTCTCCATACCTTCGGCCTTCTTGAATGCCTTGTCTCCGGTCATTTCCAGCCTCCTCTCGGGGCTCTCGTGAGCTCCCATGGCCGCTTCCATACCCAGGCCGGCGACGACGCCATCTCCCCCATACGGGGGACCCCCTATCGTGAGACGGTGACCTCCGCAGACGACGCCCCTCCCCGACCGACCCGGCTCGTGCTCATCCGCCACGGTGAGAGCCGCTCGACCGTCGACCGCGTCGTCGGCGGCCATCGGGGCTGTACCGGGCTCACCGACCGGGGGGTCCGCCAGGCCAAGGCCCTGCGCGACCGGCTCAGCCGCACCGGCGAGCTGGCCGGGGCGGCGGCGGTGCTGACCAGCATCCTGCCCCGGGCCATCGAGACGGCCGAGATCATCGCCCCCGCCGTCGGCGGGCTGGCGGTCGAGCAGCG
This sequence comes from Actinomycetota bacterium, assembly GCA_030838785.1. GTDB lineage: Bacteria > Actinomycetota > Acidimicrobiia > IMCC26256 > BP-133 > BP-133. Next base: position 1,644 of record JAUZEY010000536.1, read on the forward strand.
CTGCGAGCTGTGCGAGATCCACCCCGGCGAGGGCGACGGGCTGACCTGGGAGGAGTTCACGGCTCTCTACCGGCCGGAGGGGCTGGCGTCGGGCAACCCCTACCGGGCGATGGCGCCGGAGGGCGAGAGCTGGGCCACCTTTTTCGTGCGTGTCGGGGAAGCCCTGCTGCAGGCGGCGGCCGACCACGCCGGCGAGACGGTGGTCGTGGTCTGCCACGGCGGGGTCGTCGAGGGCGCCTTCGCCGCCCTGGGCAACCTGCCGCTGCGGCGACCGTTCGACGTCCGGGTGGAGAACACGTCGCTCACCGAGTGGTCGTTCCACCCCGGCGACGGCGACCTCGGCAACCCCGGCCACCGCCTCGCCCGCTGGCGGCTCGACCGGTTCAACGACGCCGCCCACCTCGCCGGCCTCGACGCCACCCTGGACTGAAGCTCCCAGAGCGACGGTGGGCCCGGGGGCCGGGGAGTGTCCCCCGACCAGGGCGGCGTGAGCCGCCAACGGTAGGCTCCGACCCGTCCGACCAGCCAGGGGAAACCGTTTCCAAGGAGTTGCCGTGCCTCTCGCCGCCGCCGAACGCGCCCTGCTCGACGAGCGCCGCCCCCTGACCCGCGACGAAGCCCTGGCCGTGGCCCGGCTGCCGTTGGACGACCTGCCGGCGCTGATCGCGTTGGCCCACCGGGTGCGCCTCGCCTGGTGCGGGCCCGAGGTGGAGCTGGAGAGCCTCATCAACGCCAAGTCGGGCGCCTGCGCCGAGGACTGCGCCTTCTGCTCCCAGTCGGCCCACTTCGACACCGGCGTCGAGGTCTACCCCTTCCTCGACCTCGACGAGGTGCTGGCCGCCGCCCGGGCCACCCGCGACGCCGGCGCGACGCAGTTCTGCATCGTGGTGGCGGTGCGGGGCCCGAGCGAGCGGCTCCTGGACAAGGTCATCAAGGCCGTGACGGCGGTGCGGGACGAGACCGGCCTGGAGGTGGCGTGCTCGCTCGGGCTGCTGGAGCCGGCCCAGGCGGCCCGGCTGGCCGCCGCCGGGGTGCGCCGCTACAACCACAACCTCGAAGCGCCCCGGGCCGTGTTCGGCTCCATCTGCACCACCCACTCCTACGACGACCGCGTCGCCACCGCCCACCTGGCCATCGACGCTGGCATGGAGCTGTGCTGCGGCGGGATCCTGGGCCTCGGCGAGACGCTGGAGCAGCGGGTCGACTTCGCCTTCGAGCTGGCCGCGTTGGAGCCGTGCGAGGTGCCGGTCAACCTGTTCGACCCCCGGCCCGGCACGCCGCTGGCCGACACGCCGGTCCTGTCCCCGAGAGAGGCCCTTCAAGCCATCGCCCTGTTCCGGCTGGTCCTCCCCGGGGCGTGGATCCGCCTGGCCGGCGGCCGGGAGAAGATCCTCGGCGAGCTGCAGAGCATGGGTCTCTATGCCGGCGCCAATGCCCTCATCATCGGCAACTACCTCACGACGCTGGGCCGGTCCCCGGAGGAGGACGTCGCCCTGCTGGAGTCGCTCGGGATGCCGGTGGCCGGCGGGGGGCCGGGCGAGGGCCGCTTCGTCGTGGCCGCCGACGGCACCCACGCCCTGCCGGCCAAGCCCGTCCGGAAGCTGATCCCCCTCGACGCCTCGTGACCCGTGGGCCACAGGACGAGGAGCGCGGCGAACGCACCCGGCGGCTGGCCGCCCTCGACCAGGCCCACATCTGGCACCCCTTCACCCCGATGCAGGGCTGGCTGGAGGACGACCCGCTGATCATCGAGCGGGCCGAGGGCTGCGAGCTGATCGACACCGAGGGCCGCCGCTACCTGGACGGCGTGTCGTCGTTGTGGGTCAACGTCCACGGCCACGGGCATCCGGCCATCGATGCCGCCATCGCGGAGCAGCTCTCGCGGCTGGCGCACTCGACGTTCCTGGGGCTCACCCATCCGCCGGCCATCGAGCTCGCCGCCCGACTCGCCGCCCTGGCCCCCGGCCGGCTGGAGCGGGTCTTCTTCTCCGAGAACGGCGCCGCCTCGGTGGAGGTGGCCCTCAAGATGGCCTACTCCTACTGGCGCCACCGGGGCGAGGAGCGGCCGACGTTCGTCCGGCTGGAGAACGCCTACCACGGCGACACGATCGGGGCGGTGTCGATCGGCGGGATCGACCGGTTCCACGAGACGTACCGGCCGCTGCTGTTCGCCACCGCCTCCATCCCGTCCCCCTACTGCTACCGCTGCCCGCTCGGGTTGGAGTACCCGTCGTGCGGCCTGGCCTGCGCCGAGGCGCTGGACGAGGTGCTGACCCGGGAGGGCGACAGGGTGGCGGCGGTGGTTGTCGAGCCGCTGGTGCAGGGGGCGGCCGGGATCATCACCGCCCCCGACGGCCACCTGCGGCGGATCGCCGACATCGCCCGCCACCACGGCGTTCTGCTGGTGGTCGACGAGGTGGCGACCGGCTTCGGGCGGACGGGCAAGATGTTCGCCTGCGAGCACGAGGGCGTCGAGCCCGATCTGCTGTGCATGGCCAAGGGCCTGACCGGCGGCTACCTGCCGCTGTCGGCCACCCTGGCCACCAGCGCCGTATTCGACGCCTTCCTGGCCCGGCCGGAGGAGCACCGCACCCTGTACCACGGCCACTCCTACTCCGGGAACCCGTTGTGCTGCGCCGCGGCGCTGGCCAACCTCGACGTGTTCGAGTCCGAGGCCGTGTTGGCGTCGCTGCCGGCGAAGGTCGCGGCGCTGGCCCGGCTGCTGGCCCCGCTGGCCGACCACCCCCACGTCGGCGAGGTCCGCCAACGGGGTCTCATGGTCGGTATCGAGCTGGTCGCCGACCGGGCCACGAAGGAGCCCTTCCCCGAGCACCTCCAGGTCGGGGCCGAGGTCGCCCGCGCCACCCGCCCCCGGGGCGCCATCGTGCGCCCCCTGGGCGACGTCGTCGTCCTCATGCCCCCCCTGGCCATGACGGAACCGGAACTCGCACGCCTGGTGGCTGCGACCGCGGCGGCGATCGACGAGGCCACCATCGGCGCGCTGGCGACACTGCGCCCGTCCGCCCCGCAGGTCGCCGCGTCCAGAGAGTCGCTGTGACCGCCCCCTGCCCCCAACCGGCGTTCCATTTCCGCTGTATCCCGGCAAACGAACGCCAGTTGCGGCACATGGGGCGATCGCCGCGTTCTGGCGTTCGCTTTCCGCTGTATTCCGGTATTCGAACGCCAGTTGGACAGGAGTGGTGAGCGGCGGGGTCCGGCCCGGCACGCCGGTGGCGGCCGACCCGCTCGGCTTCTGCGCCGAGGAAGTGGCGCGACTCGAGGCGGCGGGGCTGGGGCGGCGGGTGCGGGCGCTGGAGTCGGCGTCGGAGCCGGAGGTTGTGCTCGACGGGAGACGGGTGCTGTGCCTGGCGTCGAACAACTATCTCGGGCTGGCGGCCCATCCGGAGGTCGTCGAGGCCGCCGCCGGCGCGGCCCGCCTCTACGGGGCAGGCTCCGGCTCGGCCCGGCTGGTCACCGGCGGGCTCACGATCCATGACGAGCTCGAGGCCCGGCTGGCGGCGTTCAAGGGAACCGAGGCGGCGCTGCTGTTCTCCTCCGGCTACCTGGCCAACCTGGGGACGGTGGCGGCGCTGGTCGGGCCGGGCGACGCCGTCTTCTCCGACGAGCTCAACCACGCCTCGATCATCGACGGATGCCGGCTGTCGCGGGCCGACGTCCACGTCTACCGCCACGGCGATGCCGGCCATCTGGCCGACCGGCTCGGGGCGTGGCGGCGGAACGCCGGAGCCGGCCCCCGGGCGTTGGTGGTGACCGACTCGGTGTTCTCGATGGACGGCGACGTCGCCCCCCTCCCCGACATCGTCGCCGCCTGCGACCGCCACGGCGCCGTGCTGATGGTCGACGAGGCCCACGCCACCGGGGTCGTCGGGCCCGGCGGGCGGGGAGCGGTGGCCGGCTTCGGGCTTGAAGGGCGGGTCGGCGTGGTCATGGGCACGCTGTCGAAGTCGCTGGGGGCGGCGGGCGGGTTCATCGCCGGCTCCGCCGCCCTGTGCGCCTACCTTCGCAACCGGGCCCGGTCGTTCATCTTCGACACCGCTCTCCCGCCCCCGACGGCCGCCGCCGCCCTGGCCGCCCTCGCCATCGTCGAACGGGAGCCGGAGCGCCCGGTGCGGGCCCGCCGCCTGGCCGGCCGGCTGGCCGCCGGCCTCCGGGCCGCCGGCTACGACGTACCCGACCCGCCGGCCGCCGTCGTACCCGTGGTGATCGGTGCCCCCGACGCCGCCGTCGGCCTGTCGGCCCGCCTGCTCGACGCCGGCGTCCTCGTCACCGCCATCCGCCCCCCCAGCGTCCCGGACGGCACCTCCCGGCTCCGGGCCACCGTCATGGCCACCCACACCGACGGCGAGATCGACC
>JAUZEY010000549.1 GCA_030838785.1 Actinomycetota bacterium
CTGCGATCGGCGCGCCGCCCGCACGCTCCGCTATGCGGCCGACCTCGGTCGCGATGCCCTCGTCACCGAGGACGCCGCGGCGGGCGATGCAGTCGAAGGCCACCAGCCCCAGCGGCGGTCGGCCGTCGAGGGCGGCCAGGGCGTCGCGGCAGGCGGCGTCGGTGGCGGCGAGGACGGAGGCGTCGTCGCCGTCCATGAACCACGCCAGTCCGCCCTGGGGGACGTGCGCGACGCACAGGAGCGACCGGTCGGTGAAATCGGCGCCGGCCACGAAGCGGACCTCCTCCTCGCTGCGGCGGCTGAGCCCGAGCGGGTGGGTGAGGGCGAAGCCGACGAAGGCCTGGGGGTCGGTCCGGGCCGGGGCGGGGGCGCCGAGACGGTCGAGGTACACGTCGAGGGCGGGGCTGTCGTCGAGGGCGTAGACGCGGTTCCCCCCGCTGCGGGTCACCACCATCGGGTCGCCGACCCGGCGCCAGCCGTGGCGGACGCCGATGCCGAGCGGGGCGTCGGAGGCGATGGCGGCGGCCACGACGGCGTTGCGGAGGACTTCATGGCCGTGGAACTGGGCGGTGCGCTGCATCCGCAGGTCGTCGCCGGCGCACCCGCCGACGAGGGGAACCCCGGCGCCGACGACCCGGTAGGCGCCCCGGACGATCTCGGCCTGGTCGCCGACGAGCCCGTCGGTGAGGAGCAGCAGCACCCGGTGCGGCTTGTCGGCCTGCCCGATCTGCTGGCCGATCTGCTGCTCGATTCCGGCCAGGCAGCCGGCCACCTCGGCTCCGGCCTCCCGGAGGCGGCCGCCGCCGGCGTCGGCGGCGGCGGTGGCGACGGCGAACCCCGGCCCGCCGAGGGCGGCCACGACGACCCCGGCGTCCCCCGGCCCGGCGGTGGAGATCTCCCCGGCCGTGGTGCACCCGATCAGCGGTGTGTCGCCGGCGACGTCGCGGATCCCGGCCAGGAGTTCGTCGAGGTCATGGGTCTCGCCGCAGAACACGATCAGCAGCTTGGGATCGTCAGCGGCGACGGCCCCGGCGGCGGCCTCCTTGCCCGCGGCGCGCGCGTCGGTCAGGCCGGACTGGCCGACGGCCAGCCAGCGCTCTGGCGCGGGGTTCCGGTGAGCGTCCACAGATTCGGCGCCTCCGATCGGCCACCCTGGCCCGAACTTGAGCGATGCTCGGCCGCTCTACCGGAATCGTCCGGATTGCGACGGCTTGGGTGCCCGGGCGCTGAGCGGAGAACCTGAAATTCGTCCGCAGGGATGTCGAGAATCCCACCCTGGCTCCGACACCGGGGTGAGCGGGGCGACGAGGTCCCGCCGGATCGGGAAGGATTCGACAATGCGATTCATGCTGCTGCAGAACTACGGACAGGTCGAGTCGGACTGCGCCCCCATGACGGAGTGGAGCCCCGAGGACATCAAGGCCCATATCGACTTCCAGCACGCCCTCAACGCCGAGCTCCTCGACCGGGGCGAGCTCGTCGACGCCCAGGGCCTGGCCGGGCCCGACCAGGCCAGGTTCGTCGTGTCGGACGGGGTCGGCGCCCCGGTCATCACCGACGGGCCGTTCCCCGAGTCGAAGGAACTGCTGGCCGGCTACCGGCTGATCGACGTCGAGACGCTGGAGCGGGCCCTGGAGATCGCCGCCCAGGCGTCGGCCGCTCCGGCCCAGAACGGCGAGCCGATCCGCCAGCCCATCGAGGTGCGGCAGGTCCTGAGCGCCCCCGACCCCGAGGTGTGAGCCCGGGAAGCGCCGGCCCGTCCCCCGGCCCGAGCGAGCCGAGCACCGAGGACCTGTTGCGCCGCCTGGCGCCCCAGGTCCTCGGCCGCGTCGCCCGCCGCTACCGCGACTTCGCCGCCGCCGAGGACGCCACCCAGGAGGCGCTCCTCGCCGCCGCCACCACCTGGCCGGCCGAGGGAACGCCCGACAACCCCCTGGGCTGGCTCATCCGGGTGGCGTCGCGGCGGATGGCCGACCGGTACCGCAGCGAGGAGGCCCGCCGCCGCCGGGAGGACCTCGCCGCCTCGTGGTCGCTCACCCCGCCCGACCCGGCCCCGGGCGGCGACGACTCGCTCATCCTCATGTTCATGTGCTGCCACCCGTCGCTCACGCCGGCGTCGGCCATCCCCCTCACCCTGCGGGCCGTCGGCGGGCTCACCACCCGGGAGATCGCCGCCGCCTTCCTCGTCCCCGAGGCGACGGTGGCCCAGCGCATCAGCCGGGCCAAGGCCAAGGTGGCGGCGTCGGCCGAGCCGTTCACGCTCCCGGCGGCCGACGAACGGCCTCAGCGGCTGCGCTCCGTCCTCCACGTGCTGTACCTGCTGTTCAACGAGGGCTACGCCACCAGCGGCGGCCCCGACCTGGCCCGCGCCGACCTGTCCGGCGAGGCCATCCGCCTCACCCGGGGCGTGCGGGCCGCCCTGCCCGACGACCCCGAGGTGACCGGCCTCCTCGCCCTCATGCTGCTGAGCGACGCCCGCCGGCCGGCCCGCACCGGCCCCGACGGCGAGCTGATCCCCCTGGCCGACCAGGACCGGTCGCGGTGGGACCGGCCCCTCATCACCGAAGGCGTCGCCCTCATCACCGACGCCCTGCGGCGGGGTCCGCTGGGGGAGTACCAGATCCAGGCCGCCATCGCCGCCGTCCACGACCAGGCCTCCCGCCACGAGGACACCAACTGGTCCGAGATCCTCGCCCTCTACGACCGCCTCGAGCGGATGACCGCCAACCCCATGGTCACCCTCAACCGGGCGGTGGCGGCGGCGATGGCGGACGGGCCGGCCGCCGGTCTGGCTCTCCTCGCCGGGCTCGAGGACCGGCTCGGCGACCACCACCGCCTCCACGCCGTCCGGGGCCACCTCCTGGAACTGGCCGGTGACACCACCGCCGCCGTGGTCGAGTTCCGGGCCGCCGCCGAGCGGACCGCCAACCGCCGGGAGCAGGAGTACCTCACCCTCCAGGCCGCCCGCCTCGCCGCCGGCGGGCCACCGGCGCCGGCGAGCCCGGCGTGACCGAGGACACCGCGACGGCGTTCTTCGCCCGGCTCGACGTGGCCGGCGCCCCCCGGGAGCTGGTGGCGCTCGGCGGCCCGCTCGACGTCGAGACGCTGCTGGCCGCCTACCGGGCGGGCTGCTTCCCCTGGCCGGCCACCGGGCCCCACGAGGCGACGCTCGATCGCGACGCCCGCCGGCTCGCCCGCCGCGGTGACGTCCCGCTGGTCCCGGGCACCGATCCGCAGGCTCCGCTGATGCCGTGGATCTCTCCCCATCCCCGACCGGTGCTGCTGCCCGACCGCGTGAACATCCCCCGATCCGTCCGCCGGAGCATTCGCCGTTGCGGCTGGGACACGACCATGGACCGTGCCTTCGGGGCGGTCCTGGCCGCCTGCGCCGACCGCAGCGAAACCTGGCTCACCGCCGAGATGCGGGAGGCGTATGAGGCGCTGCACCACGCCGGCGTCGCCCACAGCCTCGAGGTGTGGGCCGGGGACGACCTCGTGGGCGGCCTCTACGGGGTGCAGACCGGCCGGGTCTTCAACGGCGAGTCGATGTTCCACCACGAGGACGACGCCTCCAAAGCGGCGGTGGTCGACCTCTGCCAGCGCTTCCGGGAGGCCGGCGTGGTCCTCATCGACACCCAGGACGAGAGCGAGCACATGGCCAACCTGGGCCAGATCCTCGTCAACCGGGCCGACTACATCGACGTCCTGCACGCCTTCCGCGACGAGCCCGTCGACCTGCCCGGTGACCGCCGCCCGGTGACCCGCTGCCTGTGAGGGCGGTACGGTTCGTGGGCTGACCAGGTGGGGAGAGACAAGCCTGTGAATGCCGTTGAGCGGCTCGCCCGCCGGCTGGACCGGCTCCAGCAGCGGAGCCCGGGGGTCGGGTTCGCCCTGGCGGTGGTCAAGAAGTTCGGTGACGACCGCTGCTCCGCCCTGTCGGCCCAGACCGCCTACTACGGCTTCATGGCCCTGTTCCCGCTGCTGTTGGTGCTGACGACGATCCTGGCCTTCGTCGGCAACGCCACGGTGGGGGACAACATCATCGCCACCTCCCTGAAGCAGTTCCCGGTGCTGGGCCAGCAGATCGGCCGGGAGGCGCCCCACCCCCTGACCGGCAGCGGGGTGGGCCTGGCCGTCGGCCTGGCCGGCCTGCTGTACGGGTCCCTCGGGTTGGCCCAGTCGGCGCAGCACGCCATGGCCCAGGTGTGGAACGTCCGGGGCGTCGTCCGCCCCGGGTACCTGCCCCGCCTGGCCCGCAGCGCGCTGTTCTTCAGCGTGGCCGGTGTCGCCATGGCGGCCGGCACCGGCCTCAGCGGGATGGCCACCCTCACCGGCCGGGCCCTGCTGTGGCGGCTCGTCTTCCTCGGGGCCACGGCGGGGCTCAACGTGGCGTTGTACCTCGCCGTCTTCCGGATCCTCACTCCGGCCGACGTCGCCACCGGCGACCTGGTCCTGGGCGCGGTGCTGGGCGGGATCGGCTACACGGTGTTGCTCACGGTGGGGACGGCGCTCGTGCAGCACCAACTCCGCCACGCCCAGGCCGTCTACGGCCAGTTCGCCTTCGTCATCGGCCTCATGGGCTGGCTGAACCTCGTGGCCCAGCTCAGCCTCTACGCCGCCGAGGTGAACGTCGTCCGGACCCGGCGCCTGTGGCCCCGCAGCATCCTCCAGCCGCCCCTGACCGACGCCGACGAGCACGTACTGCGCGACATCGCCCGGGCCGAGGAACGCCGCCCCGAGCAGACGGTCAGCGTCGGCTTCGAGCCCGTCGCCGCCCCGCCCCCTTCCGCCGAACCGTCCGCCGATCCGCGGCCTCCGGCCGGCGACTAGTAGGGCGTTGCGACGGCGTCGAGGATCAAGGTCATCTGCTCCCGCTCGAGGCGGCGGAAGCCGGCTTGGGCCTCGGCGTTCTTGAGGTGGAACCGGGCGGAGATGCGGTCGGGTCGGCCGAAGTCGTCCCCGATCGGCACGTCCAGCTCGACGAGCACCTCGATGGGGAAGAGGTAGACGAAGAGTTCGGGATCCGCCCACGGAAACTCGCCGGGGTCCCGGGGCCGCTGGGAGAGGGAGACCGCCTTCAGGATGGCCCGCAGGCCGCGCTTGAGCTCCCAGACGACGATCAGGTCGTTCGCCCGCACCTCGGCCGCGGCCTTGGAGGAGTGCGGGCGGGTTCCCCACAGCCCCTTCTCCTTGCAGATCCGCCAGTAGTCGGGGTCGTCGTTCGAGATGGTGCTGATGAAGTAGTTCTGGCCACTCTCCTGGAGCACGATGCCGCCGGAGCCGTTCCTGGCGGGAGCGTCACCGTTGTCGCCGGCGCCCGTCACCAGATCCGGGTTGTTCTTCTCGCGATGGCAGTCGAGGCACGCACCAGGGGTGTTGCCGTGGAGGCATGTCGGGGTGATACGCAAGAGCGCTCCGGTGTTCACGGCGAGATCGGCGTCCTTCGGACGTGGCCGCTCGAACCGTGAAGATTCATCCCGAGTGGCGCGCAAGAGGAACGTTGATGGTGGCTGGGGTGATCCCGGCCATTCCCTCCCAGCATGCACTAGTCGGAGCCGGATAGATAATCCCATCGGGTCGGAACGCCCCGGCGGCGACCGTCGAGTACCTTTTCGACAGGTTCCTGCGATCTCTCGAGGTTCGAAAGCGATCGCCTCCGGTGTCGTCCCGCGCCGGATGAGGGGACGGAGGAGGCCCGATGTTCTGCTCCCGGTGTGGTGCCCAGAACGACGGTGATGTCCGCTTCTGCCCGGCCTGTGGCAACGACGTCATGGCGGGGGCCAGCAGCGCAGGGTCCAACCCGTCGGGGCCTCCGGGCCCGCCCCCGGCTCCACCTCCCGGGCCGCCCTCGCCGCCGCCTCCACCGCCGCCGTCGGCCCCGGGGGGCAGCGGCATCTTCGCCGGGTCCTCCCCGCCGCCAGCGCCGGGCTACCCGGGCAGCGCCCCCCTGGGGGGAACGGCCCGGGATCCCCGCTTCGACGTTCCCTACGGTGGCGGCCCCGGTGGCGGCCAAGGGCCCAGCGGCCCTCGGGCCGACTTCGGCTCCCGCCTCGGCGCCGCCTTCATCGACGGGGCGCTGCTGTTCGTCGCCTTTCTCGTCTTCGGCATCCTCACCCGCGGGGCGGCGGCCCCACTCGTCTGGCTCGGCGGCATCGGCTACTACGCCTACTTCGAGGGCAGCCAGTCAGGCCAGACGGTCGGCAAACGGGCGACGAAGATCCGGGTGATCTCGTCGCTCGACGGCGGCCCCATCGGATTCGGCCGCGGCCTCCTCCGCTACCTCGGGAAGGTCATCTCCGGCCTCGTCCTCGGGCTCGGTTACCTGTGGATGCTGTGGGACCCACAGCGCCAAACCTGGCACGACAAGATCGCCAACACCTTCGTCGTCCCCGTTTCGGCCTACCCCGTCCAGTCCTGGCCGTAGCGGCGCATCCGCCGCTCCTTCGCGGCCCTGGGCGGCGCCGGAACCCACTCATCGCCGCCCTTCGGTCCGACGGGATCCCTCTCACGCCCTCCACGCCAGACCTTCTGCGGGCCGCTGCATGACGGCCCGACCAACCGGGCGGCGCCGACCTGCCGCGGTGGGCGAGCTGCAGCTCACACGGCTCAGGTACGACCCGGGTGTGACGCCCGCCCGGCCACCCGGCGGCGCGGTGGCAGGATGGACCCATGGATGTTCTCGCCCTACCCGACGTCGCCGCCGTGATGGCCCACTTCGGGGCCGAGCCCTGCCGCGCCCCCGCCACCCGCCACGCCGACTTCGTGGCGCTCGGCCCCCGCTTCGACCGGGCGCTCCTCTACGCCTCGACCGCCCACCGTGAGCAGCCCCGCAAGGGGACGCCCGGCCCGTACCTGAGCCACCTCCTCGGCGTCGCCTCCATCGTCCTCACCTACGGCGGCACCGAGGACCAGGCCATCGCCGGACTCCTCCACGACACCGTCGAGGATTGCGGCGCCGAGCACGTCGCCGCCATCGCGAAGCTGTTCGGCACTTCCGTGCGAGACATGGTGCTCGCCTGCAGCGACGCCGCCGTCCCCGCCGGCCAGACGAAGGGTGACTGGCGGTACCGCAAGCAGACCTACCTGGGCCACCTCGAGGAGCTCGACGCCGACGACCCGGCGCTGCTGGTGTCGTGCGCCGACAAGCTCCACAACGCCGGGGCGATCCTGGCCGACCTCGAAACCGACGGCCTGCCCTTCTGGAACCGCTTCCCCGGCAAGCGCCCCG
>JAUZEY010000565.1 GCA_030838785.1 Actinomycetota bacterium
GGCGAGGTCTTCGGTGGACTCGAACACGGCGTAGCGGGGTCGCCAGTCGGGGTCATACTTCTCGTTGAAGCGCCACAGGGATTCGATCTGCACCGACTCGCTCATCCGTCCGAGGAGCCAGCGTTCGACTCGCCGGCCGACGCCGTCGCCGGCTTCCCCGGCCAGGACCGCCCGCATGGTGGCGAAATTCAGTCCCAGGTGGCGGAGGCCTCGCTGCTGCAGGCGGCAGATGGTCTCCACCAGGACGAAGTCGGTGAGCCCGTTGGGATGCTCGCCGAGGCTGCGCCGCATGACGTCGAGGGAGTAGCCGTCGATGCCGGGGGCGGGCACGAACTGGCAGAGGGCGGCCGGGACGCCGTCGGACCCGAACGCCACCGCCAACAGCACGCCCTCGTCGGCCGAGTCGAAGAGGCGCCCGAGGGTCATGGAGAAACCCCGTTCGGCGTCGCCCTGGCGGCTCTCCGCCGCCAGAGCCGTGAGTAACGGTCGCAGGCCGTCGTCGAGCGGAGCGGCATCGTCGAAGAACTCCACGCGGTAGCCGTGGCGAGCGACCCGGTTCACCGCCTGCCGCAGCCCTTTGGCCCCGCCGCCCTCGAGCGTGAAGCGGGAGCAATCGACGATGGCCTCGTCGCCGATGTAGACGCCCTGCATGCCGTGCTGCTCGTAGACCGTGAGCCATTCCGGCGACGCGCCGAGCACGGCCACCGCCCAGCCGTGATGGTCGGCGAACTCGTGGAACCGGGCCCACACCTCGTCCCGCTCGGCGGGCGGCCCGACCGGGTCGGGCGACACCAGGCAGACCCCCCCGAAGACGGCATAGGCGACAACGCTGTCGCCGGAGAAGAAATGGTCCTTGTCGGCCCGGAGGGCAAAGTACGCCAGCGTGTCCCGGCCGTGGCGGGCGACGACGGCCCGGGCCCGCGCCAGGCCAGCCGCCTGAGCGCGACCGGTGACCACCGGCCGGAACACGAGCCAACCAGCGAGAACGACGATCCCGATACCGATGGTGGCCAGTACCGGGTCGAGGAACGCCTCGAGGTGCCGGCCGGGAAGGGGGATGGTCCTCAACGTCACCAGCCGTTCGGCCACCGCGAAGACGGCGCGGCCGAGCGACGGTCGCGGCCGGGCGGTGAACTCCACCGCCACGGTGCCGAGGAGGAGGGCGGTGGCGGTCCCGGCGACGACGGCCAGGGCGCTGCGACGGACGGAAGGGGCGTCGGCGGCGGCCCGGAACGACGTCCGCCGAACCAGGAGCCAGACCGCCGCCGCCAGGGACACCACGGCTTCCTCGACGTCGACGCCTTTCACGAGATGGAGCAGTCCTGAGGCAGCCAGGAGCGCCACCGCCGCCGTCCAGGCCCGCCGTTGACCGCGGCGCACGCCGCGGGCCAGCAACAGCAGGGCCAGACCGGCCAGGCCCACGGCGGCCGCGGCGGTCGTGGGCAGCGTCAGGGGGAGCACCCCCAGGACGGCGTGGAGGCGGCCCCGCAGCGGCGGGGTGAGCGCCGATAGCAGGTCCATCAAGCCGACCCCGCCGATGAGCGCGGCGGCACGGCGACGCGCCTGGCGGTGGTGGGCGACCACGGCTGGCGCCGGCCAGGGGTTCCCGCCCGGAAACGACGCCACGAGCCTTGGTCGGGGCGGTGCCGCCGTTCGGGGCCGGGCGGCAAGGCGCTCCAGAAAGGTGCCGTCGGGGACGTCGGTCCGGGCATGGACGAGATTGACCCGCAGCACCGGGCCGGCGGAGAGCTCGGCCCAGCTCAGGTGCCGTTCGGGGAGGAACACCTGGGGGAATCCGAGCCGGGCGGGCCGGCCGTCGACGACATCGGCGCAGCAGCCGGTGTTGACGTAGAACCCGTCCCCCAATGGGGTGAGCTCGGGATGGTGCGTGTGGCCGGTGATGAACCCGGTCCAACCGTCGGCGACGAGCCGGCGGGCCTCGGCGCGGGGGCGGTCGTTCTGCGCCTGCCCCCGGGCGCCGCCCACGCCGGCCTCGCCCAGCGCGGCCCAGAAGCGACGCACCATCATCACGAGGCTGGCGACGATCAGGGCTACGTCGAAGAGTGCGACCAGCCCGATGACGGGTAATACGCGACCCAGCACCATGTCGGCCGGCCGGCGGTCCAGGACGGTCCGCACGAGCGGCACCCGCAGCAGCACGGCGGCCGCGAAGGGCAGAAGCAGCCACCACAGGCGCCCGGCGAGCCGGCGGTAGGCGAGGCGCGAGGCGACGAAGGCCGGGAAGGCCGCCGGATCGGCCAGCCACTCGGCGCCGGCCAGCCACCGTTGACCGCTGCCTTGGAGGGCGGGGAGCAGCTCGGTCACGACGTGGTGCCCGAGAGGCGTCTCCCGGGGGTTACGCGGCTCGACCATGGCGTTGGCCGGGTCGAAGCGATGGCCGTGCTCGACCCGGACGCGTTCAGGGCCCCGCCCCGTGTGGATCGTCAGCTCCAGCGCCAACGCCAGTTCAGCACTCAACCCATCGGCCACCTGGACGGCCCAGGCGGCGTCCCAGGCCAGGCGGGCGTCGTGATTGCCGATCAGGTAGACCACCCGCCGGTCGATTCCCCGGGCAAAGCCCTGCACCGAGGCCACGAGCCGCGGATGGGCGGCCAGGATGCGGCGGGGTTCGGCACCATCACCGCCCAACAGTTCGAGCGCGTCGCCGGCCAGCACCAGCACCCCGGGGCCGACCCATTCGTCGAGAGCCTCGCTCAGTTCTCGGCCGGCCCACGTTGCGGCCGAGGTGGCGGTGGCCGGAAGGTGCAGATCGCTGGCCACCAGCACCCGGCCCGTCGCCGGCACGTCAACGGCCAGCAC
>JAUZEY010000576.1 GCA_030838785.1 Actinomycetota bacterium
TGAGCAGCCCCGCGGGCCCGATGTTGAGGGCGGCGGCGTTGGCGCGAAGGCTGTTCACGGCCTCCTGGCGGTCGGCTCCGTCCTTCAGCCACAGCAATGCACCGCTGTCGGCGATGTCGAAGGCGAGGCCGTCGTTGCCGTCGCTGTCAGCCCCGGCCGCCGCTTGGAGCGTCGCCTCGTCGACGCGCTTCAGCGTCGTCGGTTCCATGGGCGACTGGCCGTGCTTGGCGGAGAGGATCACCTCGGTCGAGCTCCACAGACCTTTGCGGTGCAGCTCGGAGACGAGCCGGCCGACCGCGATGTCGACGGCGCCCAGCGCCGAGGCGAGCTGCGGCGTGAAGGCCAGGCCGGCCTTCGTCTTGACGTAGCCACCGGACACATACCTGGGGTCACAGCCGCCCGTGGTGTTGCGCACGCAGGACTTCACCGGGTCGACGAGCTTCTCGCCCACGGACACGGTCTGGAAGTTCATCCCGAAGACGGCCGGGACGCCCACCCGCAGCTTGCCCGAGGAGTCCAGGCCGTCAATCTGGTTGCGGACCGCCGCCACCTTGATGTTGTCGTAGAACACGGTGTTCGGTACCCAGTCGGTGATGGCCAGGTCCGGCCGCGGGAAGTTGGACGGCGTCACGTTGGCGTTGATCTCCGGCGTGAAGAGGTCGTCGACCGTCTTCGCCGTGCCCGGCCCTTCGACGATCTGGTAGGCGGGGTGCTTGTCCGACCAGGCGGTGCGCAGGCCGGCGTCGTGGGCCACACCGAAGATGGTGTTGACCTTGAGGAAGTCCCGGGGCTGCACCGGGTCGCAGCGGTCGTCGACCTTCCGCAGTGGCAGCAGGGCCGGATCGATGCTGCCCCAGAACGGGATGTTCCCGGCGGCGTCGTGCTTGGCGATGCTCTCGTCGAAGATCGCCGGGCTGCCCTGCGGGCCCTGGCACGCCGACCCCGGTGGGTACAGCGAGCGGTCGTAGCTGACGTCGTAGAAGACGCCGGTCGACTTCGGAGTCCCGCCGGTCAGCATGGCCAGGAGGCCGGGGAAGGAGTCCGACGGGATCGAACTCGACGCCTGCGAGTACGTCGTGCCCTGGTGGACGAGGCCGGCGAGGTTCGACTTCGGGTGCTGCGCGACCCAGAGGTTCAGGTCGAAGTCGTGGAGGCCGTCCACCGAGATCAGGAGTACGTGGTGACTCCGGGCGGGCGCCGTCCCATGGGCGGCGGGGACGGCGAGGCCCCCGGCGATGACGGCGGCGGCCAGGCCCGTACCCAGGCGCCGTCGGATAGATCTGCGCATTTGCTGCCTCTCTCGTTTTGTCCCAATCGGGTCAAATGTTCCGATTCGGGAGAGGCGGTGCCGATCCTGTCGCCGTACGGCTTGGTCATCCGGACGGGGCCGGCCGTTCACGGGGCCGACACCCGTCTCCGGATGTCCCTTCAGCCGACCACAAGCCTTCTCAGGGCTTCTTCCCCTCGGCCGCTGAGCGGTCGAGGGTGTGGCGGGAGACCGTGTTGGCGTGGGTCTCGGTGAACCAGACGTTGCCGTCGGGGCCGGCGGCAATGCCCTGGAGCTGGCGGTAGCCGTCGCCCACGGCGTAGTCCTTCACGTCGCCCGACGTGGTGACGCGACCGATCCGGTTGGTGCCGAGGTCGGTGAACCAGATGTTCCCGTCGGGGGCGGCCACGATGCCCTTGGGTGAGCTCTTCTTGCTACCGAGGGGGTACTCGGTGATGACCCCGTCGGGCGTGATCCGCCCGACCTTGCCGGCATAGTGCTCGGTGAACCAGATGTTGCCGTCGGGTCCGAGGGTGAGGTCGGCGGGGCCGGCCTTGGGGTCGAGGGGGAACTCGGTGATCACCCCGGCCATCGTGATCCGGCCGATCTTGCTGAGACCTTCCTCGGTGAACCAGATGTTGCCGTCCTTGCCGACGGCGACGCCATAGGGATTCGGTCGCTGCGGGCCCGTGTAGGGGATCGCGAACTCCTTCACCTCGCCGTCGAGGGTCATGCGGGCGATCCTGTCGGTCTTCTGGAGGGCGAACCAGATGTTGCCGTCGGGGCCGGCCGCGATGCCGTAGGGGCCGCTGCGGGGGTTGGGCAGCGGGAACTCCTTGACCTCGCCCGCCGGTGTGATCCGGCCGATCTTGTTGGCCGAGAACTCGGTGAACCACAGGTTGCCGTCCGGCCCGCTGGTGATGTCGAAGGGCCCGGCCCGGTCGGTCGGCAGGGGGTACTCGTCCATCTTCCCGGCGGTGTTGACCCGGGCGATGCGACCCGCGCTGAACTCGGTGAACCACAGGTGCCCGTCGGGCCCGTGGGTGATCCCGGCGGGCTGGCTGTTCTTCGTCTTGAGGGCGAAGTGCGTCGCCGCCCCTCCACCGCCGCAGGCGGTCCCCAGCAGCGCGACGACTGCGATGACCGCGACGAACACGGTTCCTCTGTGGCGGGTTCTCATGTTCGGTCTCTCCCTGGCCGGCCGGCAAACGGGGGTTCGGAAGGTTTCCCCCCAATGAGGAGGATTCGCCCCCTTCTGAGCGAATTCCTTCAATGCCCCTTTTCGGACATTCGTCTCCCTTTCAGGAGGATCGATGCCGTCGTTCCGTCGCCGTCCCTCGCTGGTCGCTCTCGCCGCGGTCACCTTGCTGAGCGGCGTTGGCGCTTTGGGCGGGGCGGCACCGGCGCAGGCGGCGGGGTCGTCGTTCCAGATCGGGTTGATCGGCGACACCGGCTACTCGTCCGGCCAGGACAACGACCTGCTGGCCGTCCGCACGAGCATGGCCCGATCCTCCCTCGCCTTCGTGGCGCACGATGGCGATATCGCGGAGGAGGGGTTCGCCTGCACCGACAGCCGTCTCCAGTATGTCCGCGACGTGTTCAACGGGTTCGCGGCCCCCTTCGTGTACACCCCCGGCGACAACGAGTGGTCCAACTGCCCGGGCTCGACGGCCCGCCTGTCGGCCATCCGCCGGATCTTCTTCGCAAGTAGCCAGACGCTCGGCAAGTCGAAGATGAGCGTGTCCCGCCAGTCGGGCACGCCCGAGAACGCCCGCTGGAGCCGCAGCGGCGTGTACTTCGCCACTTTGAACGTTCCCGGCCCGAGCGGCTCCGGCGGGCCGACCTCGGCCGACGTGAGCTGGCTCAACGGAACGTTCGACGCCGCCGAGGCGGCCGGGGCGGCCGGCGTGATGATCATCCAGCAGGACAACCCGTTCTCGGGGGGCACGCCCGCCGCGCTGCTGAGCACGCTCAAGCGGCGCACCGTCCAGTTCGGCAAGCCGGTGGTGCTCGTCAACGGCGACACCCACATCCACCGGGTCGACAAGCCGTGGAAGGACGTGCCGAACTTCACCCGGGTCGAGACCTTCGCCAACGGCGGATCCCGCAAGTGGGTGAAGGCCACCGTGAACCCGGCCAGTCCCGGCGTGTTCAGCTTCACCAGCGTCGCCGCCCCGTAGGTGGCGGATCGACGGCTCCGGGCGGTTGTTTAGCTTTCGACCCACGCTCCGGGAGTCGTCGCCGCTTCGGTGCCGGTGCGGATGCCCCGCAGCCCGTACCAGACGAGCTCGGCCGTCCAGTGGGCCAGCAGCTCGGGGTCCTGCTCGGCCGTGCCCTCCCGAAGCGCCCGCCGGCCCACGGCCTCCGCCATGCCGATGACGGCGTGGGCCAGGACCGCCCGGTGCTCGACCGGCAGGTCGACATTGATCATCCGGGCCACGGCCTCGGCCAGGTGCTCGAGGACCGTCTCCGCCACCTCGGCGAACTCGGCGTCGTTGCGGACGGACGCTCCGAACAGCAGCCGGAACGCCGGCTGGTTGCCGGTCACGAAGCCGAAGTAGGCCGCCATGCCGTTCTGGACCCGCTCCCGGCCGCTGTCGGCGGGGGCGGCGGCGGCGGTGATGTCGGCCAGCAGCCGGCGGCCGACGTCCTCCAGCAGCTCCCGGTACAGAGCCCGCTTCGAAGGAAAATGCTGGTAGAGGACGGGTTTAGTGACCCCAGCGGCTTCGGCGACGTCGTCCATCGACGTCGCATGGAAACCCCCGGCGGCGAAGAGCTCGCGCGCCACGTCAAGAAGCTGGTGCCGTCTACGAGGAGCTGGGAGACGCATGGCGAATTGAGGGTAACAGAGGCTTCTTTCCCCCGATCGGGCCATCTCCCCCAGCACGTGTGGCTCGTTCTCGGCCGTCCGATATGCCCGCCAGCGCAGGAGTCGGGTGAACGGCCGCAGAATTTGAGGTACATGAACAACGGCAGATGGATCCGGAAGCCCGGTTTTCATCGCCCGCCTGAGCCCGCACGCCCGGCTCCGGCCCGCCGCGCTTCGCTCTGCTCGCTCGTCGCTCGTCGGCGTCAGCGGAGTCGCAGGGGTCCGACGTTCCTGGCGTAACAAGCCGGTCTCGCATCGGTTGCGGAACAACTCTGCTGGGGGAGGAAATTCCGAGTTAGTAGCGACGACGAACCCGAGCCAACGGCGACTCGGGATCGTCGTCGCGTCATTTTTCAACCTGTCCTGACGAGCGCTCCGAGCGCCCGTTCCAGAGCCTCCATCGAGAAGTGGGTCCGCGCCAGTTCCCGGTTGCGGGCCGCCGTCGGCGCGTCCGGGCGGCGCAGCGCCTCCGCCACCGCTTGCGGGTCGTCGGCGGCCAGGAACGAGAACCCGAGGGCCAGGATCTCCTCCAGGGCCGGGTAGCGGAGTACCGCCAGCGGCCGGTCGGCCCACACCGACTCGATGACCGGCTGGCCGAATCCCTCGCCGCCCGTTGAGGGGAAGGCCACGAGGTCACAGGCGGCGTAGGCGTCGCCCATCCCGGCCGCCGCGCCGCCGCCGCCCAGCTGGAGGTCGCCCGGCGCATCGCGGTGCACCGGCACCGTGGCCGTCGCCAGCACCTCGGCCAGCGTGGCGGCGTACCCGTCCTCCGCCGGGCCGGGGAGCCAGTACCGCACCGGGCGGTCGAGCCGCTCGGCGAGGCCCTCCGCCAGCCGGAGGGCGGCGGGAATGTTCTTGCGGGCGATGGCCCGGGTCGGCTGGAGCACGAGGAGGTCCTCGGGCCCGCACCCCAGGGCGGCCCGCGTCTCGTTCCTCCGTCCGGGAGAGGCTTCGAGATCGAACGCGTTTCGTACGGTGACGGCGTCGACGCCCCGCTCCGCCAGCTCCCGGCGGGAGAAGTCGTTGATGGTGACGTGCACGGCCCGGGCCAGGCGGGGCGGCAGCTCCGTGATGGCCGCCGTTTCCGGGCGCTGCCAGGCGAAGTCGTGGTGGTGGAGCAGCACCACGGTGTCGCTCGGGAGCCGGGCGAGAACCGCGGTGAGCACCCGGGCCGCCTCGAGGTGCAGCGGCAGCGACAGCATGTTTTCGACTACCACCACGGCCGAACCCGCCAGCGCCGCCTCCAGCTCGGCCGGCGAGGGCCCCTGCGGAGCGGCCGGGCGCTGGCCCGCCGGCCCAGGGGCGGCCTCGGCCGCCACCGCCAGCCCCGGCACCACGACGTCGCCCGGCCGGGATCCGTCGGCCAACTCGCCCGCCACCCGGCGGAGCCGGAACCCGAGGCGTTCGAGGGCCCGGCCCCACGTTGCGGCCTGGACCGACACGCCGTCGGGGCCGCCGAGGCGGAACGACACCAGGCAGGCGACCGGCAAGAGCACAGAGACGGCTAGGCGGCGGTGGGGATGCCCACGCCGGTGCCCACCCGGCGCCGGGTGGCCGGGTTGCGGCTGCAGTGGAACAACACGTCGACGAGGCCGACGAGCATGATCAGGTCGCCGAAGGAGAGCGACTGGCGCAGCGCCGGCACGAGGATGATGTCGCCCAGGGGCGTGAGCTCGTCGGACGGGCGTTCGGCATGGTGCTTCGTCGTGGTCTCGACCGCATCTTTCGGCGCCCGGATCGGCATCCCGCTGTTCATGGTGATGACGGCGCCGTTGAGGGCGATCCCGACCGCCACCACCGCCAGGCCCCGGAGCCGCAGGTTGGCGGCGCAGAAGAGGAGCAGGAAGACGTAGGAGACGACCAGGAGCGCCGACGCGAGGTGGCCCGCCGTGCCGTGGGTGGGGTGCAGCACCTCGAGGGCGAGCTGGATCCCGACGGCCAGCGCCAGGATGCTCGGGTGCCGGAGATCGGTGGCGGCGATGCTGCGGAGGCTGCCGCCGCTCACCAGGGCCAGACCCAGTGCCAGGGCCACGGTCACGAACAGGAAGGACATGCGGGCCATTATGAGGCCCTCGTCGTGCGAGATGGAGGAACCCCAGTGGAGCAGGTCCGCTACGAGGTTGACGGCGCGGTGGCCCGGGTGACCATCGATCGTCCCGAGCGTCACAACGCCATGTCGTTCCAGGTGATGCAGGAGCTGGGCGAGGCGTTCGAAGCCGCCAAGGCCGACGACGACGTGCGCGTTGTCGTTCTCACCGGCGCGGGGGAGCGGGCGTTCTGCGCCGGGGCCGACCTCGGCGGGATCGCCAGCAACGCCGGCCCGACCCGTATGCACGAAGCCCGGGGCGGCCCGGCGGCGCTGTTCAAGGCGCTGTGGCACCTGGGGAAGCCGACGATCGCCCGGGTGCGGGGCTACTGCCTGGCCGGCGGGTTCGGGCTGGCCCTGTCGTGCGATTTCGTGGTGGCCACCGAGGATTCCACCTTTGGCGCGCCCGAGACCGACATCGGCCTGTGGCCCTACCAGATCACCGTGCCGCTGATCCGGTCGATGCCGCCCAAGGTCGCCCTCGACCTGATGCTCACCGGCCGGAAGGTCAAGGCGCCGGAGGGGGAGCGCATGGGGTTCGTGTCGCGCCTCGTCACCATCGACGACCTCGACCGGACCGTCGACGAGCTGGCCGCCACGCTGGCGGCCAAGTCGGCCGTGGTGACCCGCTGGGGCCGCAACGCCTTCTACCGGGTCGTCGACATGGCCGGCGAGGAGGCCCTCGACTACCTCCACGCCATGTTGACCGTGGCCACGCACACCGACGACGCCGCCGAAGGGCTGGCCGCCTTCGCCGAGAAACGACCGCCGAAGTGGACGCACCAATGAGATGGAGGAGCCTCACCAGCCTCCCCCGAGGCAGACTTGGGAGCCTCACCGGCCTCCCCCGAGGCAGAATGTCGGCGCCACGGTGCCCCCCAGCGGAGGTCAGAGTGAAGCGAGCGGTCGTTCTGGTGCTGGCGT
>JAUZEY010000019.1 GCA_030838785.1 Actinomycetota bacterium
CCGGACGTGTTGTGAGAGTGCTGGTTGGGCGATGAACATCCGTTCCGCGGCCCGCCCGAAATGTCGTTCCTCGGCTACCGCCATGAAAAACTTGATCTGGCGCAACTCCATCTCAGACCTCTCTCTCGCCCCGCAGCCCCTCGAACGAGCATCGCATCCCAACCCAGCCCAGTCTTCACAGCCAGCAACCATCTCCACACCCCAGCTCACCGGTACCCCCCACTACCAGGTAGCTGCAAGGCGAGAAACGGCGGATGACGCGGGGCTGTCCACAAGCTTTCGAGCGGGACACGGCTGTCAGCCGGGAACTGCGCGGTCGCGTGATGTCAGGCCCCCGAGCGCTCCGGCACACTGAAGGACATGACGCAGCGGCGAAGCGATCCGCGGCGCTGTAGGACCACGTCGGCAGCGGGCGGGGCTTGCCCTCCCCTAGCCCCCGGCCCGTATCGCCGACGGGGCGGTGTCGAGGGTGTGACCGCGACCGCCCTCGGCACCGCCGAACCCGCACGACCGCTGCCCCACGAACGGGCGACCGCACAACGCTCTCTCGTAGCCACCCTCCGGGCGATTTTCCTGCTAGCCGGGATGTGTCCGGCGGGACCGGCTGCGATGCTGACGGTCATGGCCCTGCGCTGCCTTATCGTGGACGACAACGCGGGATTTCTTCGCTCGGCGCGCCTGCTCCTGCAGCGCGAGGGCGTCGACGTCGTGGCTATCGCCTCCGACGGGGACGAGGCGCGGCGGCAAACCGCAGAGTTCAGACCGGACGTGGTGCTGCTCGACGTCGACCTCGGCGCCGAGAGCGGGTTCGAGGTGGCGGGGCGGTTGCACGCCGATCCCGGTCCGTCACCGCCGGATCTGATCATGATCTCGATCCACGGCGAGGAGGACCTGGCCGATCTGATCGCCGCCAGTCCGGCGGTCGGCTTCATCGGCAAGCCGCACCTGTCAGCCCAGGCGATCCGGGACCTTCTCGACCGGCCTCGAAGAACCTGACCGCGCCTTCCGTGTCCAATGGCGCAGGGGCCGGGAAGGGACTGATCCGCCGGACGGTCGTCGCCGGCGGCGTGCTCGCCCTCGTCGTCGGCATCGCCTTCACGGTCGTGCTCGTGGCGATCGGCGACCTGCACCACTCGGCGGTGCTGGCCAGTGAATCGAATCGGGTCCTCTCCGCCGGGAACCATCTCGAGCGCCTGGTCATCGACCTCGAGACCGGACTGCGGGGGTTCCTCATCACGGGCGAGGAACGCTTTCTCGCTCCCTGGGACGACGCTCAGCGTGCCTTTCCCCAACAGGCCCAGATGTTCGAGGGGCTGGCCGCCGCCCACGATGCGGGCCAGGGACGCCGGGCGCAACAGATCGCCCAGGCGGGGGTCGCCTACATCAACGAGTACTCGGTTCCGGCGGTCGAGACGGCGAGGCGGATAGCGGCGGCGGCGCCGCCGCCGACCACCTCGAGGCTCCTGGCGCCGTCACCCCGCCTGATTGCCGTGGCCGACGAGGGAAAACGGCGCGTCGACGAGCTGCGCCGGCAGTTCGACGCCTTCGCCGGGGTCGAAGACGAGCTCGCCGCGTCGCGCCAGGGGCGCTCGAGCAACGCCGCCGGACGGGCGACGGGGGCCGCCACGGCGGGCATCGCGGGGTCGGTCCTCCTCGTCGCGCTCTTCACCGACTATCTGACCCGGACGATCGTGCGCCCTGTCCGCCGGGCGGCGAGCATGGCCGGACGGCTGGCAGGTGGGGACTTCGCCGTGCGACTGCCCGAGACGGGGGCGGCGGAGATCGGCGCGCTGGAGCGCTCCTTCAACAGCATGGGCAGCTCTCTCCAGACGAGCCACATCGAGCTTCGCCAGCTCCTGGAGGAACAGGCCGCGTTGCGGCGCGTGGCCACCCTGGTGGCGCGGGCCGTCTCCCCGGCCGAGGTCTTCGAGGCGGTCGCCCGTGAGGTGGCTCGATTGCTGGATGCACCGGCCACCGGGCTGCTCCGCTACGAGACCGACCGGACGGCCACCATCGTGGCGCTCGGGGGCGAGCTCGCCCAGGATCTGCCCATCGGCAGTCGCGTCCCGCTCGAAGGGGCCAACGCCGCGACGTCGGTCATGCACACAGGCCGCGCCACCCGGGTCGAGAGCTATGAAGACGCGCCCGGTGTCGTCGCCGCCATGGCGCGCCGGCTCGGCCTTCGCTACGGGGTCGCGGCACCCATTGCGGTCGAGGGCCGGCTGTGGGGAGTGATCGGTGCTTCCTGGAACCGGCCGGGGCCCCTCCCGGCCGGGATGGAGGGCCGCCTGACCCAGTTCACCGATCTCGTCGCCACCGCCGTGGCCAACGCCGCCAACCGCGCCGAGCTCAGCGCCTCGCGGGCCCGGGTCGTCGCCGCCGCCGACGAGACCCGCCGCCGCATCGAGCGTGATCTGCACGATGGCACGCAACAACGTCTCGTTTCCATGGCGCTCGACCTGCGCAGCGCCGAGGCGGCGGTGCCGCCGGCGCTGGTCGGGCTCAAGGCGCAGCTGTCCGTGGTGGTCGAGGGCCTGACGGGGACGATGGAGGACCTGCAGGAGATCTCGCGCGGCATTCACCCGGCGATCCTCTCGAAGGGTGGTCTCGCCGCCGCGCTCCGGACGCTCGCCCGTCACGCCTCCGTTCCGGTCGCCCTCGACGTCCCGGCCGACCTGCCGCTGCCGGAGAGCGTCGAAGTCGCCGTGTACTACCTGGTATCGGAAGCACTGACGAACGTTGCCCGGCACGCCCACGCCTCCGTGATGCACGTCGGCCTGACCGTCGATGACGATGTCGTGCAGGTCTGCGTTCGCGACGATGGGGTCGGAGGAGCCCGTCCCGAGCGGGGGTCGGGTCTCATCGGGCTCCGGGACCGCATCGAGGCGCTGGGCGGAACGATTGACGTCGCCAGTCCCGAGGGGCAGGGCACCACCCTCCGGGTCAAGATCCCGCTCGGAGCACGGTAAACGTGACGCGCCATTCGGTTCCTGACCCGGCACTCTGCCACGATGGGGCCATGAGTATGGGGCGGGTGGTCCTGGCCGACGACGACATCCTCCTCCGGGAAGGGCTAGCGAGCCTGCTCGAGCGCTCGGGCTACGAGGTGGTGGGCCAGGCCGGTGACGGCACCCAGCTCACGGACCTGGTCCGGAAGCTCCTGCCCGACCTGGTCGTCATCGACATCCGGATGCCGCCCACCCACTCCGTCGAAGGCCTGGACGCGGCGCGCCTGATCCGGCAGGAGTTCCCGGAAACCGGGATCCTGGTCCTCTCGGCTCACGTCGAGACGCATCAGGCCATGGAGCTGCTGGCCGGGGGAAGCCGGATCGGCTACCTGCTCAAGAGCCGGGTCACCGACGTCGAGGAGTTCGTCGACACCCTGGGGCGGATCCTGAAGGGCGCTTCGATCGTCGATCCGGGTCTGGTCCACGAGCTGGTCAGTGCCCACCGGGTCGACGATCCGCTGGCCCGGCTGTCGGCCCGGGAGCGCGAGGTGCTGGCGCAGATGGCCGAGGGCCGCTCCAATGCCGGGATCGCCCGCCGGCTCTTCGTCAGCGAAGGGACCGTCGAGAAACACGTACGGAGCATCCTGGCCAAGCTCGATCTCGAGGAGACGGACGAGGACCACCGCCGTGTCCTCGCCGTCATCGCCTTCCTCGACGCCCACTGAGCCCGTCCGCCGAACTGCGCGGTCGCCGAACTGCGCGGTCGCGTGGTGCGCGGTCGGGGCCGGTTCCCTCAGACTGACGCCTCATGGAACGACGACTGGTTCTCGTGCACGAGCGACGCGAGCGCATCATCGCCCCCTTGGACCTGGTGTGGGACGAGATCGATTCGCTCGACGGGGCCCGCGCCGCGGCCAGGTTCGAGCTCACCTGGGGTCCGCTCAAGTGGCCCCTCGACGTGGACGTCACCATGACGCTGACGGCGGTTGGCACGTCGGAGACCCGGCTCGACTGTCGGGGCCACCTGGAGACCCGGCACCGACTCGCCGCCCCGCTGCGACGCCTGTGCCACGACGTCGTCGAACACCACGTGCGGACTATGGTCCAACGGGTGAAGACCCGGGCCGAGCAGCGCCGGCTAGCGGTGGAATGTCTGTTGCGCTCTGCTCCCGGCTGAGTGCCTCCTTGGCCGCCTGGAGATCGGGATAGACCGTCTGCTCCAGGTGCGCCGGCGCCAGATGGCCGGCCAGTTGGCGGCGGAAGAAGGCGTTGGTGGAGTGGCGGGTCGAGGAGACGAAGTAGCGCTCCTGGTTATGGGCCACCATGGCGGAGAACGCGTCGGCTGCGGCCGGCGCGAGGGCGAAGTTGTCGTAGTTCACGATGACCTGGACGCGCTGTCCGATGGCGCCGAAGCGGTCGTCGAAGAAGTCGGTCAGCCGGGCCACGTCGGCCTCGGAGTCGAGGGTCAGGCCCTCGAAGTTCACGTAGGCGATGTTCTCCCGGGGGTCGTAGCGGACACGGTCCTCGAGCGCCATCGGCGAACCACACCGAAGCTCCATCGGACCCTCCCGGAAGATCCGGGGATCCATCTCCGCCAGGTCGGGCGCAATGGCCGGCCGGAAGCCCATCTGGGCCAGCACGTCCCGTTCGAGGTCCACGCCGGGGGCGATCTCGATCAGCTCCAGGCCGGCTTCGGTGAGCCGGAACACCGCCCGCTCGGTGATGTAGTGGACGCTCTGGCAGTGGTCGCGGGCGTACGGGCCGCTGAACGTCACCTGCCCGACCCGCTCGACGAACTTCAACTCCCGGGACTCCTGCACGATCCGGATGCGACCGTCTTCGACGGCGACCTTCGCCCGGGCCGCGAACGTCCCCAGGAAGTACACCGAGCGGGCGCTCTGGGTGATGTTGATGAACCCGCCCGCTCCCGCCAGTCGGTTCGCGAAGCGGCTCACGTTGACGTTGCCCTCGGCATCGATCTCCGCCGCGCCCACGAACGCCTGGTCGAGCCCGCCCCCGTCGTAGAAGTCGAACTGGTACGGCTGGTCGATCACCGCCTGGGCATTGGCCACCGCGCCGAAGCTCAGCCCGCTGGCGGGCATGCCGCCGATCCCGCCCGGCTCGACGGTCAGCGTGATCGAGTCGAGGATGCCCTCTTCGTGGGCCACCGACGCCATGCCTTCGGGGATGCCGATACCGAGGTTCACGACCGAGTTCAGGCGCAGTGACATCGCCGCCCGGCGGGCGATCACCTTGCGGGGGGTGAGCGGCAGGGGCGCCAGGGCCGAGGCCGGCAGGGTCACCTCGCCGGAGTAAGCCGCGTTGTAGTCCTCCGAGAAGGTCTGCGGGTGATAGTGGGGTGGGGCGACGACCACCGCGTCGACGAGCATCCCGGGCAACACGACGTCGTGGGGGCGGCCGTGGTGCCGCTCCGTGATCCGTTCGACCTGGGCGATCACCACGCCGTCGGAGTTCCTGGCCGCCTGGGCCATCGACAGCGCCTCCAGGGTGAGGGCCTCGCGCTCCATCGTGATGTTGCCCTCGGGGTCGGCGGTCGTCCCCCGCACCAGCGCCACGTCGATCGGGAACGTCGGGTAGAACAGGAACTCCTCGCCTTCGACGGTGATCCGCTTGACCACTTCGCCGGTGGCGCGGGCGTTGAGCCGCCCACCCTCGAGGCGGGGATCGACGAACGTGTGCAGGCCGATCGTGGTCACCAGCCCGGGCCGTCCGGCGGCGATCTCCCGGAACAGGTGCGAGATCACCCCCTGCGGCAGGCAGTAGGCCTCCAGTCGTTCCGCCCGGGCCAGGGTCCCCAGCTTCGGCACCAGGCCCCAATGCCCGCCGATGACTCGGCTCACCATCCCTTCGTGGGCGAAGTGGTTGAGCCCCCGCTCGCCGCCGTCCCCCTGGCCGGCGGCGTAGACCAGCGTCAGATCCCGCGGTGAACTGGTGGCCAGGAAGCGCTCTTCCAACGCCACCGCCAGCGCCTCGGGAAAGCCGATCCCGACGAAGCCGCTGGTGGCGATGGTGTCGCCGTTGAACACGATCCGCGCCGCGTCAGCGGCGGAGATGACCTTGTTGCGTCGCATTGCGCCACCGTAGGTAAAGGCGTCCATGTAGGGGCCTGCTCTCAAGCGCGGTCTGGTCCTGTCCTCTGGCCAGGGCCGTTGGGCCGGTACCCGTGGTCAGATTGGACGGCCGCCAGCACCAAATCGGATGCAGTCGATTCGATAGTCGCAGATGAAAGGGGGGGCGGATGAGTCTAGGCAACCGCCAACATCGAGGCCGGCGCCGCCGCCGTGTGGCGCTTGAGGAAGCGGGCGATCTCCCGATCGGCCCGCGGCTCGTCGATGAAGTAGAGGTGGCCCGCCTGGGGCTGCAGCCGCAGTTCGGCGCCCGGGATCCTCTCGGCCAGTATCCGGGCATTTTGCGCCGGAATGGCCAGGTCCTGCTCGCCGTGCACGACCAGGGTGGGGGCGACGATCTGGTCGAGCCGCTCGAAGGTGGAGTGGGTGGCGACCGCGGCCGCCTGGTGCAGGTAGGTGACGGCATTGGGCGGCGTGCTCAGCCGGCGCTTGATGTTCTCGGCGATCCGCTCGGCGTGGAGCCGGCGCGTCGCCTCGGCGTAGGTGTACGGAACGGCGGCCCACTCCGCCTCCTCCGAACCCATCAACCCGGCGCGGGCGAAGAACGTCATCGGGAGCGGCGAGGGCAGGACGGCGTGGCGGCCGCCGGGCGACGTGGCCCCGAGGACCAGCGCCTCCACACGGTCGGGATGGTGTAGTGCCAGCTCCTGCGCGACCATGCCGCCGAGCGACAGGCCGTACACGTGGGCGCGTTGCTCACCGGCGGCGTCCAGCACCGCCAGGGCGTCCTCGGCCATCTGCAGCACCGAATAGGGGAGTGCGGCGCGGCTGCTCCGGCCGGTGTCGCGGTTGTCGAAGGCGATGACCCGGAAGGAACGGGCCAGGACCGGGATCGTGGACCACCACCCGTCCATCGTCATCCCCTGTCCGGCAATGAGCAGCACAGGCGGTCCGTGACCGGTGCTTTCCCAATAGAGCTCGACGGATCCGTTGCTGGTGACCGGCATGACTGAGTCCTCCTCGGTTGGTTGGTCACACCAGTGAACGGCGAGGAGGCGTCAGTTCGGGCTGGCCTCTGGTACTGACGCGCCCGTCTGTTCGGTACCCGGCCAGCGGCGCTGGCCTCTCGTACCGGCGAGCCCGTCTGTTCGGCCAATGCTCGTGTTCTCCAGGGCGGCTTAGCGTGGTTCACGGCTGGGAGCCACCACATCAACGACTGGAGATCCAATGAGCGTCATCGTCACAGGAGCGTCGGGCAAGCTCGGGCGTCTGGTTGCCGAGAACCTGATGGACCGTCTCCCGACCGCGGACCTCGTTCTCGTCAGCCGCCATCCCGAGGCGCTGAGGGACTTTGCCGCTCGTGGGGCGGACGTCCGCTACGGCGACTTCGACGAACCCCTCTCACTGCGGGACGCCTTCGCCGGCGGCGATCGCATGCTGTTGATCAGCACCGACGCCGTCGGTCGCCGCTTCACCCAGCACCGCGCCGCGATCGACGCGGCCGTCGCCGCCGGAGTCGGTCACGTGGTCTACACGTCGCACCCCCACCCCGTGGCCGGCAATCCCCTCGGTCCGGTGGCGGAGGAGCACGGCGAGACGGAGGAGATGCTCCACGAGAGTGGGATCGGGTGGACCGCGCTGCGCTTCGGGACCTTCGCCGAGCTGCAGGTCCAGCCGGCGGCGCTGGCCGTCGCCGCCGGCCGGCTCGTCACCAACGGCGGCGCCGGACGCATCGTGCCCATCTCACGCCGCGACTGCGCCGAGGCGGCCGCCATCGTCCTTACCACCAGCGGCCACGGTGGCAGAACCTACGAGATCACGGGTCCCGAGGCCCTGTCCCAGGGCGACCTGGCGGCCCTGTACGCCGAGGTGAGCGGCCGTTCGGTGAAGGTAACCCCGATCGGCGACAAGATGCTCGTCATGGGCCTCGTCCTCCACGGGACCCCCCGGCCGGTGGCCCGCGCCATCGCCGAGTTCGGGCGGGCCGTCCGCGAGGGTTTCTTCGACGTGGTGGATCCCGCGTTCGAAGGCCTCAGCGGACGGCCGCCCATGTCACTGCGGGAAGTGCTCATCCCGCATCGTGGAGATCTGCTGGAAGTGGCCTGAGAGCCTCGGACCTCTAGGGCTTCGGATGACTCACGAAGAAGTCGTACATGGCTCGGGTCTCGTCCGGGCCCTGGGGGTCCGCGTACTGGGCGCACGTGCAACCGCCGGACCAGGCGTGGCTCATGTCCTGGACGAGCCAGAACTGGGCCAGCTCCTTGCCATGGCTGTCGACGTAATCGCGCACGGTGTAGGCGTGGCCGTTCGGGACCTGGCCGTTCCGCGTCGTGACGGGCGCGGCGGGGATCGAGCTGTTGCTCGAGCCGTCGTCGGCCCAGTCGGCGGTGGTCTGCCACTGCCGGATGAGTTGATCGGCATTGACCGCCGGCACGGTGGTGTCCTTGCTGCCGTGGAAGATCAGGGTCGGCACCACGCGGGCCTGAGTGCCCATGGCCCGGTAGGCCTGCTCGCCGGCCTTCACCGGGTCGACGTAGCTACCCCCGTACTGGAGACCCGATCCCACGCCGATGGCGCCGAAGAGGTCGGGGTAGGTCGCCCCCATGACGGCTGCCATCGCTCCTCCGGCGGAGAAGCCGGTCACGAAGGTCCGCTTGGTGTCGATGCTGTAGTGCTGCTGGGCCCACTGCGTGATCCCGGCGATGATCGACGGCTCACCCGAGCCGCGCTGCATGTCGGTGGGAAGGAACCAGTTCCAGCAGTGGAGGTAGTTGGCGCTCTGGGGCTGTTCGGGATAGACGACGATGAAGTTGTTCGCCTCGGCCAACTTGTCGAACTGGGTCAGCGAGCGGATGTCGGCGGCGCTCTCGGTGCATCCGTGCAGGACGACGACCAACGGCACCGGCGTCCCGGCCTTATAGGTCGACGGCACGTAGCCCTGGTAGGAGCGGGTCCCGGCCGAGTTCGTGAAGTTGCCCGAGAAGTTCCTCGTGACGCCACCCCCGAAGCCCCCGCCGAAGAGCCCCCCGAGGATGTTCGAGAAATCTATTCCGAGGAGGTTCGGGAGGTTCCCCAGGGAAGGGAGGCTCCCCAAGGAAGGCAGGCTCCCCAAGGAAGGGAGCGGTGGGGTCGTCAACGTGGCGGCCTGGGCGACCTGCGGGACCGGCTGCCAGACGACGGTGGTGACTGCCGCCAACAGTGCCGCGAGCGGCACCCACAGGGCAGATCTTCTCTTTGGCGCGCGCATAGCTCGCCTTCCTCTCCATTACTCAGGGGGGCGTGATGGTCGGGTTCACTTATCTCTTGATAAGCCCAGGACCACGGTAAGTGGCAAGGGGCTCTGGTTCCATGCAGAAGAGCGAGAAAACACCCTCCGACGTTTGCGACGTTCCCACACCCGCGATGCAGGCCATCGCTCATCGCCTCGACGGCTTCGAGGAGGAGCTGGCGCGGCAGATGGTCGCTCTCTATCGCCGGGAGATCGTCGACTACCGGGCCGGCGACAGCGGGTTGTCGGCCGACGCCGCCGAGGTGGCCCTGGCCAACTTGAAAGCGCTATTGGCCAATCTGGAGCGGGGGGAGCCGGTCTCGAAGAGGCAACTGGAGGCGACCCGCATGGGTGCGGCGCGGCGTGTCCACCAGGGCGTGTCGCTGGAGTCGTTCCTCCATGCCGCCCGGCTGTGGGGCCAGTTCGCCTGGGAGACGCTGCGGGCCGCCGCCCGGCCCGACCATCCGGAGGAGCGCGACGCGGCGCTGGAGATCGCCGACCGGGTGATACACCACGTCGAGCTGCTCTCCACCGTCGGCGCCCACGCCTACCTCCGGGAGGCGCAGGGCCTTTCCGGCGACGGGCGCGTGCTGCAACGGGACCTGCTCGAGACGCTCCTGGGCGGGGAGCGGGACTCCCACCTGGCCCGCCGCCAGGCCGGCTCGCTCGGCCTCCGGCTGGCCGAGAACTACGTCGTCATCCTGATCCGGCCCCACGAGCTACCGGTGGCCGAGCGGGCGACGATCGGTTGGACCCTCGAGACCGCTCGAACCCATCTTCGCCCGTCCGGTGGTGGCCTGCTGGTCGGGGCCCGCGACGACGAGGTGGTGGCGTTGTACCCGGTGTCGGAGCCGGCGCAGGTCCACGCGGCCAAGAAGGACGCCGGTTCACTGGCCGGCGCCGTGACCTCGCGCGGTTGGAGTGTCGGGCTGAGCGGGTGGCACGCCGGGCTGGCCGGCATCGCCCTCGCCTATACGGAGGCGAGGGAGGCGGCGCAGTTGGCGGCCGGGATGGGAGCCAGCGACCGGGCGGTGGCCCTCGACGAGGTGCTCATCGACCAGATCGCCCGCTTCGCCCCCCACGTCGGCCGGATCCTCGACGAGACGCTCGAGCCACTGCTCCAGTACGACGTCGCCCACCATTCCGCGCTGGTGCCGACGGTGCGGGCCTACGTCGAGGCGGGATTCAACCTCACCCGGAGCGCCGAGGTCCTGCACGTCCACCCCAACACCGTCATGTACCGGCTGCGGCGCGTCAAAGAGCTCAGCGGACGGGATCCCCACGACCCCGACGACCTGCTGATCCTGTTCCTCGCCCTGAAGCTGGCCGACGTGAGCCCGCCCTGACCCGGGGCTTCACCTGCCTACCCCGACGGAAACCAGGTGAGGACTGTCCCCGGGGACAGGCCGCCGGGACCCCGGTCGGACGGATCATGGAACCGACAACCTGTGAGAAAAGGAGCAGCGCATGATGCCTCATCGAACGCGTTTGGCACTAGTGCTCGGCGTCATGGTGGCCGCCATTTGCCTCCCGATGGAAAGCGCAGGCGCCAGCCTGGCGAACGGCCCGTGTGCCACCGGCGACAGCGGCGGGGATGTCGGTGGAACCAATAACAGCGTCTGTCAGGGCAGCGGCCTCTCGTTCATCGCCCCCAGCGTGGGCCAGGTCGCCACGGTGATAGGGCCCACGGTGATCGGCCCCGCCACCATCGGCAACGCCATCTCGTCAGCGGGGGACGTCGTCGTTCCTTGACGCTGGACGACCGAGCGGGAGAAAGGGCACACCACGATGTTCAGCCGAAAGACCCTGGCCAGCGTCGCCGCCGGCAGCCTGTTCGCCATCGGTGCCACAGGGGCCGGAGCGAGCGCGGCGACCAGAACGAGCACGACGTCGGACGGGTGTCCGCCGGCCGCGGCGAGCGGCGCGACGTTCGTGCCCCCCAAGGTGGGGCCGATCAGCGTGGTGATCGGCCCGACGATCATCGACGGAAAGGTCATCGACCCCGGGATGAATGTCACCACCCCGGGGGTGACCGCCGACCCGTGCCCGGCCGCCCCGACCGAGGGGTGCTCTCCATGTCCTGGCTGGTCAGGTGCAACTGGCCAATCGGACGTTGGAGGAGGTGGTCGCCGGATGCGAGGGTGAGAACACAACGGCGGGGAGCGCTTACAAAAGCGTCCACAGAGCAATCGTCCCGTGGCAGCCCCGGCCGCCGGACTTCAAGGAGGTTCAACGTCACATGTCGAGACTTCACCGTTTTCTCTGCATCGGAGCTGTCGGCCTGTTCGCCGCTGCGGTCCCGATCACCGCGGCGAGCGCCGCGACGCCGGCCCCCGGCCCGGGCGGGCCGGGTTCCCCGATCGGCGTCACGACCCCGATCGGCTCCATCGCCCTCGACCCGGGGGGCGATCTCTCCTGCATGCCGTTCGAGTACAGCCTCGGGCCCTTCGGCCCCCTCGGCCCCTGGGGCCCGTACGGCCCTCTGCACGACAAGGACCACCCGGCCTGCTTCGGCGGCGGCCCCAAGTTCAAGTAACGCTGCACGGTGGAAAATGCCCGCGACGACGCGCGGCGGGGAGAAACCCGCGGCGCGTCGTCGCGCGGCGCAACTACCAACTCGCGTGATGCGCGTCGGGACGACGCCGATCAGGCTTGAGAGCGGACGGGCGACCCGGCTACTCCGAAGGAGGTACCGGCGATGGTCATGGCCACTTCCAGCCAGGGACCCTCGGGAGGCACCCTCACCGAGGTCCTCCAGCTGATCCTCGACCGGGGCGTCGTCATCGACGCCTTCGTCCGGATATCGCTCGTCGGCATCGAAGTGCTGACGATCGACGCCCGGATCGTCGTGGCCAGCATCGACACCTATCTCCGCTATGCGGAGGCGGTGGGCAGGATCAACCTCGACACTTCCAAGGCCGGTGTTCCCGAGCTCCTCAAGGCCAGCCAGAACGCATCGGCGATCGGTTCGGCCGTGGAGACGCTCGGCTCCCAGCTCGGCGGTCTCCTCAGCCAGTCCGTGCTGCGCGGGCCGAAGGAGGGAGAGCGATGACTGATTCCTCGCAGACGTCCACCGCCGGCACGGCGTCGCTGCCGGCCACGAGCCTCTACGTCTACGGGGTGATCCCCGCCGGCGAGACCGGCCGATGGCGGGGCGTGGCCTACATCGGCGGCTCCCTCGGGGAGGTACGGGCCATCGAGGCCGGCAACCTGGCCGCCCTGGTCAGCGGCCTACCGCCCGACCGCACCCCCGGCCGGCGGGAGGATCTCGACGCCCACCGGCATGTGCTGGCGCTGGCGGTCGAGCGCGGCACGGTGGTCCCGCTGCGGTTCGGCATGGTGATGGACGGTGAGGACGTCGTGCGCCGGCGGCTCCTCGACCGGCACCGCCCGGAGCTCACCGAGCTCCTGCGCAGGGTCGACGGCCGGGTGCAGATGTCCGTGCGGGCCCTCTACGCGGAGGACGCGTTGCTACGCGGTGCCATCGACAGTGACCCTGAGATCGCACGCCTCTCGGCCGCGGTTCAGGGGCGCTCGGAGATCGAGTCCCGGCCCGAGCGGATCGCGCTCGGCGAGCGGGTGGCGGCCGCGGTGGAGGCGCGTCGTCGGCAGGACGAGCAGGTGCTGCTCGATGTGTTGCAGCCGCTGGTGAGCGATCTGCGCGTCGAACCCGGTGAGAGCGAGCGCGTCGCGTTCAATGCCCAGCTGCTCATCCGCCGCGACCGCCGCGCCGCGCTCGACGAGGCGGTGGGGGAACTCGGGCGGGCGTTGCAGGGCTATCTCGCCCTCCGCTACGTCGGCCCGCTGCCGCCGTACTCCTTCTCGCAGCTGGCGCTCGAAGCAGAAGACGAGCGATGGGACTCCTGAAAGGGGTCGTCTCGTTGCCGTTGGCGCCGCTGAGCGGTCTCCGCTGGCTGGCCGAGGTGCTGGCCGAAGAGGCCGAGCGGGGGCGCGCCGCGGAGCAGTCGCCGGAGCGGGCCCTCGCCGAACTCGCCGCCAGGCGGGCGAACGGCGAGATCAGCGACGGGGACGCCGACGCGCTGGAGTACCAGCTCGTGGAGGAGCTGCTCTCCCGGCGCAGCCCGGCGGCGGGGGCCTGATGGGGACCTCGACACCGGCGACGTCCACGTCCGGCGACAGCCTCGCCGACATCCTCGAGCGCGTGCTGGACAAAGGGGTCGTCATCGCCGGTGACATCCAGATCAACCTGCTCGACATCGAGCTCCTGACCATCAAGCTGCGCCTGATCGTCGCCTCGATCGACAAGGCCAAGGAGATCGGGATCGACTGGTGGGAGACGGACCCGGCGCTCAACCGGGCCTCGGGGGAACTGGCGGCCGAAAACCGGAACCTGCGCCAGCGCCTGCACCACCTCGAGAGCGGGCGCAGTGACTGATGGGCTCGGACTGTGGGTCTACGGCGTGGTGGAAGGCGACGCCGCCGGGCCGACGACGCGCCCGGGGGTCGATCCCGACCACGACGTCGAACTGATCCGGCACGCCGGGCTGGCCGTCGTCGTCAGCCCGGTCCCGCTGGACGCGTTCGGGGAGCACTCGCTGCCCGAGGCGCTCGAGGACCTGGAACGGCTCGAGACGCTCGCCCGGGTGCACAACGGCGTGCTCCAGGAGGCGCTGGAACACGGTCCGGTGGTGCCGTTCCGCATCTGCACCATCTTCGGCAGTGTGGCCGGGGTGAAAGACATGCTGGTCCGTCAGCGCGCCCATCTGACCGCTGTGCTCCAGCATCTGCACGGCAGGGCGGAGTGGGGGGTCAAGGCCTACGTCGTCGGCGGCCCGGGCGACACCGCGGCCGCCTCGCCGGCGTCGGGGACCGAATACCTGCGCCGCCGGCGCGCCGAGCGCGCCGGGGCGGCGACCGCCCAACGGACGATGGATGCGGCTCTCGTACGGCTGCACGGGCGGTTGCGCGAGCGGGCGGCCGACGCGGTGCTCAACCCGCCGCCGCCGACGGAGTTGTCGGGCCGCGCTGGTGCGATGGTGCTCAACGCCGCCTACCTCGTCGCCGACGGGGATGCGGACGGCTTCCGCGCCCTGGTCGCCGACCTCGCCGGCCGCCACCGGGCCGACGGCGTGGAGCTCGAGCTCACCGGTCCCTGGCCCGCGTACCACTTCAGCGAGGCGATGGCGGGATGAGCACCAGGCACGAGCACCTGGCCCTGCAGCGCGACGTGGCACTCGTCGATATCGTCGACCAGCTGCTCGCCGTCGGCGTCGTGCTCAGCGGTGACATCACGCTCTCACTGGCGGACGTGGATCTCCTGTACCTCCAGCTGAAGGTCCTGATCACCCCGGCGCCAGGGATGGACCTCCCACCCGTACCCGGAGAATGCGGGCCCGTGCCCGTCCGACGCGCCCCCACGCTGCTCACGACGCCGGGGCCCATCCCTGCCGAACCGGACAACGTCGGGCGCGGCCTCGTCCAGCTCGTCCTGACCATCGTCGAGCTCCTGCGCCAGTTGATGGAGCGCCAAGCGCTGCGCCGGGTCGAGGCCGGGGGTCTCGACGACGGGACGGTCGAGCGACTCGGTTCGACGCTCATGGCGCTGGCGGACCGTATGGAGCAGCTCAAGGCCACGTTCGGGCTGCGCGACGAGGACATCAACCTGAACCTCGGTCCGCTGGGCCGGCTGCTGTAAGCCGGCTGCTGCTGTAAGCACAGCGCGGAACGCCCCGCCCGTATCCGGGCGGGGCGTTCACTGCTCTGCGCCGACAGAGAGCTATTTCGAGTTCGACGTTCCCTGGTTCCCTCGCAGCTGGCGAACGTTGTCGGCCAGTTCCTGCTCGAGTTCACCGAGCTTGTCCACCTGCTCACCGGTCCATTCCGTGCCGGTGCCCACACCGTCGATGAGGCCTGCCAAGCCCTGGATCACCATCTCCGGACCCATGTTGACGAGGTTTTCGACGTTACCAAGAAGATCGGCCATGGCGGCCCTCCTTAACGGCTTGCCTGTGGATACACACCAGTGTGATCCGCGGTCGGCCGTACCGCATCACGCGATCGAGTAGTTCCGGCGGATCGTCTGCTCGATGACACGGGCGATCCGGCGGGGGCCGGGGCCGGCGCCGAAGACCATCGTGTAGTGGTTGGTGTTGTCGATCTCCTCGATGCGGGCGTCGGGATGGGCGGCGACGAAGGCGTCGACGACCGGTTCCGGGAGCATGGGGTCGTCGTCGAAGAGGCCCCGGGGGGCCCGCACGAGATCGAGCGGGGCGCGCACCCGGTCGACGGCCCTCTGGGTGCCCTCGTCGTAGATCATGTCGGTGCAGTCGGCCTCGACCGCCGCCTCGGACACGACGCACCGCATGTCGCCCGGCCGGCCCGCCACGTCGTAACGGGCGTACGCCTCCACGTCATCGTTCCACTCCTGGAGCAACGCCGGGTGCTCCCGCCACAGATCGACGTACTCGTCGATCGACTCGAAGGTCATCCGGAGGCGGGCGACCGAGTGCTCCACCACCTGGGCGAGCAACTCGGCCGGATCCTGGTCGGCCGGCATGGGGATGTACGGGCCGGCGTCGAGCATGACGAGCGCCGCGACCCGTTCCGGCTGTTCGGCGGCCAGGCGCGCCGCCACGTAGGCGCCCATCGAGTGCCCGACGAGGACAGCGCGCTCTACGCCGGCATCGTCGAGCACCGCCAGCAGGTCGGCGACGTGGGCGGCAATGCCGTACGGGCCGGGCAGGCCCGAGCTCTGTCCCCGTCCCCGGAGGTCGGGCGCCAGCAGGCAGACGCCGGGTACGGTGCCGAGCTCCCGGGCCACCGTCCGGAAGGCCATGTGCGAGGACGTGATGCCGTGCACGGCGAGGACGACGGCGTCGGCCAGTCCCGGCGGCGTGCCGGCCCGGGCGACGCGCAGGACGCCGCCGGGGACGCTCACCTCGCGCAGGGGATGGAACGGCTCGCTCAAAGATTGTGCGGTGGTGATCATCGTGCGCCCTCGGTCAGGGTGCGGCGCAGCACCCAGGCCGCCACCTCGTGGATCGGCAGTTCGAACTCCTCTTCCGCCCGCGTCCCGATGATCTCGTCGTGGAAGTCGGCCGCCAGGCTCGTGGCCCACTGCTGCAGGTCGTCGCTGCCCGCCGCGCCGAGGGCGTGGGCGAGCACGGCCCGGGCCAGGGAATGGGTGTCGTCGTCGACGCCGGGCAGGGGCGACAGCACCGAACGGCGCAGCACGGCCGCCCGCCGCGCCCCGTCGCCCCGCCGCCAGCCGAAGTAGGTCGACTCGGAGCCGCTGGTGAGGTTGAACACCTCGTTTCGCCAGTCGGTGTAGTCCATGTCGGGGGCGAGATCGGCCAGCGACACCGCCCGGGCCTGGCCCCGCTCCCGCCGGGCGGCAACGGCGATGTCGCCGGCCTCCAGGCTGTCGACCACGGTCACCCGCACGCCGGTCCCCACCCGCCTGGACACTGCCGCCGCGGCCAGGGCGCGGAGCGCGTGAATGGCCGCAGGGTCCCAGCCGCGCTCGGCGGCGACGATTACGACGGCGGCGTCCGGCGCGAGCAGCGGCGAGACGCGGACCACCGTGTCGATCCGGTGCGCGAGAGACCCGGCGCCGACCGGCTGGGCTCCCGCCGGCGATGGTGACGCCGTGGTCGGGGCCAGCTGGACGTAGCAGTCCACCGATCGGGGGGGCAGCGAGTCGGCTGCGCCGGGCGTCGGGCCTTCCCACGCCAGTGTGTCGAAACCTTCGCTCTTGAGCGCCACCGCCACAGCCTGGATGTGGTCGATGGCCCCCGTCACGAGCGCGGTGTTCAACGGCCGACCTCCTGGTGCGTCGTCGAAGGGGCTTCACACTGGATGACCGTGGTGGTGAACGGGGCGGTCGGTATGACGATGGGGCCGAGCGAGACGAGGCCGTTCCCACAGGTGGCGGTGATCGTCGTGGTATCGGGGGAGTTCTGCCGCCCGCCGCCGGGTGTCGGGCTGACGGTGACGGCCGCGTCGGCGGGGACGGCGACGCTGAACACGGCGGCGGCGGCCGCCGCCGCCATGACGCCTCGGAACGTGCTTCTGCGGTGCATGGCGTGGTGAACCTCCTCGTGGATGGGTTGGCCGTCAGACGGTCCGGAAGCGGCGCGTGGCGAGGGTGGCGGAGATGACGAGGATTCCCACCGACCAGGCGAGCGCGTAGAGCACCGGTCCCTCGGCGGAGCCCGTCCCCTGCGTCAGGGCGCGGAGGGCGTTGATGACGTGGGTGACCGGTTGGCCGTTGGCGAACGTCCTGAGCCAGCCCGGCATGGTCTCGGTCGAGGTGAACGTCGACGCCGCGAAGACGAGGGGGAAGGTGACCACGAAGGCGAGGAGCGTGGCGGCTTCGACGTTGCGGACGACGAGGCCGAGGAGGGTGAAGAGCCACGAGCAGGCGTAGCCGAAGAGGAGGGCGATCCCGATACCGCCGAGGATCGGAGGGAGCGAGTTGTGGAAGCGGAACCCGACGAGAAGCCCGATGGCGATCATCAGGCCGGTCGTGTAGGTGAGACGGACCAGATCGGCCAGCGTCCGGGCGGTGAGGATGGCGCCCCGCTGCGTCGGCAGGGACCGGAAGCGGTCGGTGACCCCTTTGGAGAGGTCCTCGGCGACGCTGACAGCCGAGGATGAGCCGCCGAAGAGCGAGGTCTGCACGATGATCCCCGGGATGAGGAAGTCGACGTAGCTCGGGTAGCCGGCGACGTGGATGGAGCCGCCGAACACGTAGCGGAAGAGCAGGACGAACATGACCGGCATGATGGCGGCGGCCACGACGAGCTGGGGTGTGCGGAGGGAGACGAGAAGGTTGCGGCGGGTCAGCACCAAGGTGTCGGTGATGAAGGCCCGCACACCCTGCGGTCGGACGGTTCGGCGGTTCGCGGCGAGGTCGAAGGCTGCGGTGCTCATGCTGGCTCCTCAGGCGGTGGCGGCGGCGGGGGTGATGGTGGGGCGTTGGGGCGTGGTCTGTTGGGTGAGGCTGAGGAAGACGTCGTCGAGTGACGGTCGGCGGACGCCGAGGTCGTCGACGGAGATGCCGGCCTCCTCGATGCGGCGGGCGGCGGCCAGCAGCGTGTGCACCCGCTCGCCGGTGGGGAGCGTCACGCGTTGGCCCCGGAGGTCGGCCATGGGCGGGCCGGAGCCGAGCCCGTTGAGGAGGGTGACGAGCCGCTCGACATCGGTCGGGTTGGTGGCCCGGACTTCCACGACGTCGCCGCCGAAGCGTTGCTTGAGTTGGTCAGGGCTGCCGGCGGCGATGACGCGGCCGCGTTCGATGACGGCGATGCTGTCGGCGAGCCGGTCGGCTTCTTCGAGGTACTGGGTGGTCAGCAGCAGCGTGGTGCCCTCCCGGACGAGCTCGTCGATGAAGGCCCACAGCTCGATGCGGGTGCGGGGGTCGAGGCCGGTGGTGGGTTCGTCCATGATGAGGACCTCGGGGCGGCCGACGAGGCTGGCGCCGAGGTCGAGGCGGCGGCGCATGCCGCCGGAGTAGGTGCCGACACGCCGGTCGGCGGCCTGGGTGAGCGAGAGCCGCTGCAGGACCTCGTCGGCCCGGTGGTGGGCCAGGAACCGGCTCAGGCCGTAGAGGCGGCCGACCAGTTCGAGGTTCTCCCGTCCGGTGAGGGTCTCGTCCACGGCGGCGAACTGGCCCGCGAAGCCGATCAGGGAGCGGACCATGCGGGCCCGGCGGACGACGTCGAGCCCGGCGATGCCGACGCTACCCTTGTCCGGGGCGAGAAGTGTGGCCAGGATCCGGACGAGCGTCGTCTTGCCCGCCCCGTTCCGGCCCAGCAGGCCCAGGACCGTGCCCTGCTCGACCTCGAGGTCGACGCCGGCCAGAGCCTGCGTCGACCCGAACGACTTCTCCACACCCTCCACCGTGATGAACCGGTTACTCGCCGACACGCCAACTCCTTCCGCCATAAGCGTCACAAGGGATTCAGACCCAACCCCGTTCCAGAGGCTTGTCCTCCGGGCCGGGTTCTGCCCGCCGTCACCTCAACCGGCCACCGTCAGCTCCACCTCGCGAACCGGCATGGACACCGAGCGGGCCACCTGCAGGAACCCGGAAGTGGCGATGCCGGTCTGCTCGGGATGGCTGATGAGGACCACCTGACAGGTGGGGGAGGGGGATGCGAGGGGCAGGAACAGCACGCCCGGGGTGGCGTAGCGCCGTTCCGTCGATGCCGGAACCAGCGCCGCGCCGGCGCCGGCCGCCACCGCCAGCAGGAGGTGCTCCATGCTCGGCTCGGCCACCTCGAACGGCGCGATGGCGACGCCCGCGTCGCGCCAGGCCGTGACCACGGCGTCGAAGAAGGCCGGGTTCGTGGTGCGGGCCATCATCAGGAGCGGCGTACGTTCCAGCTGGCGCGGGCTGATCGCCGGCGCGCCGGACAGGGGATGGGACTCGCTCATCGCCACGAGCACGCCCTCGTCACCGAGCGGGGTGACCCGCAGTCCGGTGACGGGTGCGGGGAGGCAGACAACGGCGGCGTCCAGCCGACGGTTGCGCACCCGCTCGACGAGCTCCAGGGCCGGGCACGTCTCGAGCACGATCTCCACGCCCGGTGTCGCGGTCGCAAAGCGCTCGAGCGCCCGGGGCAACGCCGCCGGCACGGCATCGGGCAGATGGCCGATCCGCAGCCGGCCGTTCTGGTGGTCCCGGGCGTCGATGACGGCGCTGCGGGCCCGGGCGGCCTGCTCCAGCACCCGCCGGCCCTCGACCAGGAGGACCTCTCCGGCGGGAGTCAGGCAGACCCGGTGCTGCGTCCGCTCCAGGAGCTGCACGCCCAGCTCTTCCTCGAGCTTGCGCACCTGCTGGCTCACGGCCGGCTGCGCGACCCGCAGGCGCTCGGCGGCGCGCCGGAAGTGAAGCTCTTCGGCGACGGCCACGAAGTAGCGGAGATGTCGGAGTTCCATGTCATGCGCCTCCATTGCCGGAGATGGGGGAGAGCCCCGCGCCGTGGGCGACGGCGATCGCTTCGGTGCGGGAGCCGACCTGGAGCTTGGCCAGGATGTTGGAGACGTGGAACTTGACGGTGCGCTCGCTGATGAAGAGCCGGGCGGCGATGTCGCGGTTGCGCAGCCCGGCGATCATGAGTTCGAGCACCTCGCGCTCCCGGTCCCGTAGCTCGGCCAGGCGCCTCGTGGCCGGAGTCTCCGGTGCGGGAGCGAGGTCGTGCAGGGGCAGGACACAGCTGAGCGTGGTGCCCCACTGCGGGTTGACGTCGAGGTCGACCCGGCCCCGGAGCTCGGCCGCCAAGCGGCGGATGTCGGACAGGCCGCGGTCGAGGCCCGGGGCGGCGTGGTCGGCACCGACGGCGTTGTCGGCGATGGTGATGAGCAACGCCTGGTCGGTGAGTCGCCACCGGAGGCGGACCTTGTCGGCTCCGGGGCGTTGGATGGCGTTGAGGGCTGCGCCGCGGGTGATGAGGCGGGCGGCGTGGGCCACGGCGTACGCCACCTGGGCCGACTCGTCGGCGTCGAGATCGGCGACAAGTTGGATCTGGGCCGCGCCGGCGATGCTGCTGACCTCTTTTTCGATGTCGGTGAAGGCGGCGCCGAGGGCGGCGCGGCCGGAGGCGGCGGTGGTGTCGGAGTCGGCCTGGAGGTCGAGCAGGGCACGGGAGGCCAGGTCGATGGCTTTGGCCACCCCGGGGGGCGTCGCCTGCGATCCGCCTGCGCTGGCGCTGCGCAACGACAGCAGCAGCGATGAAAGGGTGGAGGCGTGTCGCCCCCGCAGCTCGAGTCGGATGCGGTCGCGTTCCTGGCTCATGGCCCTGGAGAAGGCCAGGGTTCCCGGCGGCGGGTCATGGTCGATCGCCCGGACACGGGCGGCGGCGGCCATGGCCACCCGGAGCGCAGCGCGTTCCTGGTCCGGCGTGATGCTCATCCGTAGGTGGTCGCCGACGATCAGGGCGGCGATGAACCCGGATGAGCGGGCCACCCAGCCGACCACCCGCAACCCGCCCAGCATGTCGGGCAGGGCCAGCCGGGCCGCCCCCCCGTCCGCCGCTGGGGGGTCGGCACTGACCATCGGGGTCCAGTCGATGCCGAGCAACCCCTGACGCGCCGCCCGCGGCGCTGCGATCTGAACGGGAAACGTCGGTGACCCCGGGGTGACCAGCACCAGCGCCGTGTGGGGCAGAACCGGAAGCAGGGCCTTACGGGCCCGCTCTGCCACTGCATCGGCGGGCGCCGTCACCATCTCGGCCAATGCCTCTTCGGGCAGGCCTACGCCAACCGGAGCGCCGTGGTCGCCGCTGACGGGCGGCCAGTCCCGATATGGCGGTTCCGATGCGATGTAGGCGTCGCTCACCGTAACTCCGATTGCTGGTGCCGCCCGGCAGTGATGTGCAGAGGCATGGAAACCTCCTGGGGTCGTGGGATCGTTCCGCCAGAGTGCCGGTGGCGAGACCACGTCGACATCACGCGAGTGTGTAGTCCTCTCGGCAGCACACGCCCCCGGCCGGGTTCCTCACGAGCCCAGAAACTCGGGGGCCTTCACCTGCTCGCCCGACGGATACTGCGCGGTTGGGGGATGTCGGGCCACCACGCGCTCTGCGACCCTCGGGAGCATGGACGTGTATCGGGATGGAGACGCGCTCTCGGACTGGGAGCAAGAGATCCTTGAGGACATGGAGCGCGATTTCGACCTGAGCGACCCGCGCCTCGGCGCGTTCCTCGGCCCGGACGCCATACCGCTCTATCTCATCGCCGCCCGACTCGTCGCGACGGAAGCCGCGGTCGCCCTGGCCATGACCGTCTCCTGGGCCGGCACGCTGGCCGGGCTGGCGACGATCGGAAGCTCGTTCTGGGTAACCTCGCTTCGCGCCGCGCAGGGGCTCCGGTACCGGCCGCCCCGACCGGTCCGTGCTCGATTCTGAACTCGCCCTCCTGGGCGGTACCGACCCGGTCCTCCTGCCACCCGATCCGCTGGAGGAGGCCCTGGCCGACGCGATCAGCGAGATCGTCGGAGGGATGGTCCCGGGCGGCCCCCGGCTCCGGGATCTCCACGGCGTCGTGACCGGCGCCGCCATCGGGACGGCGACGCGATTCCGGGGCGAAGGCGGCGGGATCGGATCAGTGCCCGTCAGCCCCTCGATGCGCCGGGTCCTGCGCGACTCCCTCGTCGTCGAGGTCCTGGCCCGGTATCAGACGATGCGGGGCAGCGCGGCGACCGGCGACCTCATCGGCGAGACCATCGAATACCTGATCGAGCTCTCGGGCACCCGGCTCGAGTCGCGGGAGGTCACCCACGGCGTCCTCATCACCGACCTCTTCGCCGACGGTTCGCGGCCGCGCTTCGACTACCCCGCTGACCTCCGGCCGGCCAAACGGGCACCGCTGCTGTTCGACGGACGGCGCTCGCTGCTCGTCGTCGACGCGCAGGGCCACCCCCGCTTCGAGCTCCCGCGCCGCCGCCTCGAACTCGCGGGGCGGGGAGTTCCGGGTCACCTCGAGAGCGGCTCGCTGGTCGCCGCCGCCACGGCGCGGCTCGGCGGACTCGGGTTCTTCCTGGGCGCCGACCGCACCATCTGGACCTTCGTCGACGGGGAGCCGCTGCTGGTCCGTCACAGCGAGCGCTGGACGGCGTTCCCCCTCGAGCTCACGGCCTTCGTCGCCGAATTGATCGGCGGCGGCCGGGCGGCCGGGATCGTGGTGCGGACGGCCTTCGCCCTCGCCGCCCAGAGGCAGGGCGCGATCCTGGCCGTCGTCGACGACCCCAAGGCGCTGGACGGCGTCGTCCCCGACAAGGACCGGTACGACCTCCGCCACGGTGTCGGCCGGCGGGCCATGCGCCCCGAGACCCGCTTGCACCACCTCATCGACGCCGACGACCTCGACGAGGACACCCTGGCCCGGCTGGCGGGTCTCGACGGAGCGACGATCGTCGATCGTGACGCCGAGCTGCTGGCCTACGGTGCCGTGGTCAGCAGCTCCGGCGCCCGGAGCGAAGGCGCCCGCACGGCGGCGGCCGCCACCTTGTCGCACACCGCCGACGCCGTGCTCATGGTGTCGCAGGACGGCGGCATCACCGTCCTGCACGCCGGGTCGGTGGTGGCCACGGTGCTCGGGCGCCGCGCCCCCGACTGACGCTCGACGACTACTCGATCGCGTGATGTCG
Source organism: Actinomycetota bacterium (assembly GCA_030838785.1). Classification (GTDB taxonomy): domain Bacteria; phylum Actinomycetota; class Acidimicrobiia; order IMCC26256; family BP-133; genus BP-133. The sequence continues at coordinate 23,419 of JAUZEY010000019.1, forward strand.
GCGCCTGTCCTTATGGACATGCTCACGATCCAAGGACACGCGAACTGGGAGGTCCCATGACGACCGCTGACCCTACCGGCACCATTTCCGGCGACGGAGGGGCCGCAAGCCGCTACGGGCCGCCCCTGCTGCATCTGCGGGGGACGGAATACGGGCTCCGGATCCATGGGTTACGGATGGCTGCCGATGGGCGGCATGGCGCCGGTGCGGCCGGACAGGCCGACGCCGCCCTGGGCGGGTGCGACCATGGGTAACCTCGCCTTCGATTTCGACGGGCGGACGGTCATCGTCACCGGCGCGGCCCGGGGTATCGGCCTGGAGCTGGCCCGCCATTTCCAGCGGGCGGGGGCCGACGTGGTCATGGTGGACTTCGACGGGGACGTGCTGGCGAAAGCGGCGGCGGAGCTCGGCGTCCGGGGCCTGCAGGCCGACGTCAGTTCGACGGCGGACGTGGAGGCCGTGGTGACCGCCGTCGTCGAGGAGACCGGGCGCATCGACGTCCTGGTCAACAACGCCGGCATCCTGCGGGACAACGTGCTGTGGAAGCTGACCGACGACGACTGGGAGCGGGTGCTGGCGGTCCACGCCGGCGGGACGTTCCGCTTCACCCGGGCCTGTGTGCCGCACTTCCGGGCCCAGGAGTACGGCCGGGTCGTGAACGTCACCTCGTATACCGGGCTCCGGGGCAATTCCGGGCAGGCGAACTATGCGACCGCCAAGGCCGGGATCATCGGCTTCACCAAGACGGCGGCTAAGGAACTGGCCCGCTTCGGCGTGACGGTCAACGCCATCTCGCCCAACGCCGAGACCCGGATGGTCGAGTCCATCCCTGCGCCGAAGCGGGCGGAGCTGACCGCCGCCATTCCCCTCGGCCGTTTTGCCGCCCCCCGCGAGATGGCCGCCGCGGTGGCCTTCCTCGCCTCCGAAGAAGCCGGCTACGTGACCGGCGTGGTGCTGCCGGTCGACGGTGGCATGTCGATGTGAAGGCAGGGAGAAACCATGACCGCCGTTGAAGCAACCTGTGCAGAGTGTGGCGTCGTCTGGCTGTCGCCGTGGGACATCGTGGTACGGGTGTGCGTCGACCTCCAGTCGAGCGCCTCCTACACCTTCCACTGCCCGGAGTGCGGGCTGCTGGCGGCCAAGCCGGCCAACGACCACATGGTCGACTTCCTCACCTCGATCGGGGCCTCGCTGGAGGCGTGGTACCTCCCCGAGGAGCTCCGCGAGCCCCGCCCCGACGGCGCCCCGATCAACCACGACGACCTGCTCGACTTCCACCTCCTGCTCCAGGGCAAGGACTGGTTCGAGCGTCTCGAAGGACTGGTCGCGGGCGGCGACGACCTCAGGGGGCGACCGGAATCTCAACGAGGAGGGTGGTCCCAGTTCCCGCGGGACTGGCGATCTCGATCGTTCCGCCGAGGGCCTCGATACGGTCTCTGAGGCCGATCAGCCCCGAGCCTTCCCCGGGCACCGCGCCTCCGACTCCGTCGTCGTCGACCGACAGACGGAGCACCGCACCCTCCGCCGCGAGGCGCACACGGACCAGAGACGCCCGGGCGTGCTTGGCCACGTTGGTGAGGGCTTCCGACACGACGTAGTACACCGCCACCTGGACGCTGTCGGGCAGCCGCCGGTCGCCGGACACGTCCAGTTGGACCGGGACGGACGAGCGGCGGGCCAGGACCTTGAGAGCGGCCTCCATCCCGCCTTGCGAGAGGATCGCCGGGTGGATGCCCCGGGAGATCTCCTGCAGGTTGTCGACCGCCGCCGCCAGCCCGTCCGCCGTACTGGCCAACTGCGCTTTGACCTCGACCATCTCGGGCGGCACCGAGGCGTCGGCGGCGCGCAGGTCGAGGGCCAGGGCGACCAGACGTTGCTGCGTCCCGTCATGGAGATCCCGCTCGATGCGGCGGCGGCTCTCGTCGGCGGCGGCCACGACCCGGGCCCGGGAGGCGGCGAGCTCGACGCGGCTGTCAGCGTTGGCGATGGCGGTGGCCGCGAGCTCCGTGAACTGGGCGAGCCGCCCCTCGGCGCCCGCCGGCAGTGGCCCCGGGCCGAGCCAGCCGGCGGTCATCACACCCCAGAGGCGGCCCTGGACGACGATGGGCCCGGCGACGGCGGAGCGAAGGCCAGGTTGGCGGGCCAGGGCGGCGGGGCCGAGGGCACGCTGGACGTCGTCGAGCCGCGCCGCACGGCCGGTGCGCAACACCGCGGCGACAGCGCCGTTCTCGTCGAGTTCCAGGCGTTCACCGACGAAGCGCCGGCCGAGCTCAGGGAGTTCACCCCGCCCCGCCAGGATGGTCGTCGTCCCGTCGGGCTCACAGCGGAGCAGCCTCGTGAGGGGTGCCTCCAGCAGCCAGCCCACCTCACCGCACACCGCGTCGAAGACCTCGGCCGGCGGGACGGCCCGCGCCACCAGGGTCGCCACCCGCCGCAGGGCGGCCTGCTCCTCGACCAGGAGGCAGAGCTCGTTGTGGCTGGTCTCCAGCGAGGCGCCCATCGTGTTGAAGGCCCGCTCCAGGACGCCGATCTCGTCCGCCCCGGTCTCGGGGAGGCGAACGGTGAGGTCACCGCCCGCCAGCCGGCCGGCCATGGCCGCCGCCCGGCGGACGGGCCGGGCGATCGTCCGGGTCAGGTAACCGGTGAAGAGCACGACGAGACCGATCGATCCCGCCACACCGACCGTGGTGGCGAAGGTGGCCCGGCCGGCGGCGGAGCGGGCGTGCTGCTGGCGCGTCGAGGCGAGCCCGTCCTCGGACGCCCCGAAGCCGTCGAACTGGGCGCGGAGCGCGTCGACCCGCCGTTTCCCCTCCTCGGTCACGGCCACGGTCAGGACCGACGCCCGGTCGCGTCGCGCCTGGTCCACGGTCGGTTCGGAGTACTCCCGGATGTACGCCCGGGCGGCGTCGGTGATCCCCTGCGCCCGGTGGCACTGCACGGCGTTCCCCCCGGCGGTGAGCCGCTCCAGAACTCCGGCCTGCGGGGGGAAGCTCCGGCGGGCGGCGTCCCACGGTTCGAGGAAGCGCTCGTCGCCGGTGATGACGAAGCCGCGCTGGCCCGTCTCCAGGTCGATGACCAGCCGCTCGAGCCGGTTGGCGGCGGCCAGCACCGATTCGGAGTTCCGGGCCCGGACGCCCGACCGGCGTAACTCCGCGATCGTCACGAGGACGACCGTGAACGCCGTGCCGACGAGGAGGGCGAGCAGGCCGCCGGCGATCACGGTCCGCCGGGTCAGCCCAACCCTCGAGTGCTCCTTGATGGTTCGTCTCTCCCTTAGTACCCCCGCGTCGCCTGCACCTTGGCAAACCCGACGGGGGCCACGCACGGGCATTCCAGGGCCAACTCCGGGCCGGATCTGGTCTTCCCAGCACGGTGTCCCCTCCGGCCCGGCCGGCTCACAATGCGCCGGAAGCGTGAACCCGCGTTTTCTTGACTGCCACAGGGGATCCGGAGGCCGATGGACGGACAGCGCGCACGAGTGTTACTCCGTGCTGAACGATTCCGGTTGCAGGAACGACTGAAGGCCCTGGCCGGCGAAGAGGCGACGATTGCGACCCGTATCCGCCAGCAGCTGGCCTCCTTCGACCGGGCCCAGCACCGGCTGGAGGCGGGGGCGGAGCTCACCGCGGAGGAGTGCCGGCTCGACACCCCGGTGATCTTCTGGGAATGTGAGGGCGTCTCCACGAGGAGCGAGGGTCACATGACGGAGTCCATAGCCCTTGGCGTCAACGGGCTCTCCATTCCGCCGGGTACCCACATCTGCGCCTTCTTCCGGGGGATTCCGGAACGAGACGAGATCATGGTCCCCTTTCTCATGGAGGGCCTCCGCGCCGGAGACAAGTGCACGTGCATCATCGATGACGCAGTGGACGGGGTCCGCACCGCCCTCGGGGCGGCACTGGCCCCGTGCGCCGCCGGCGGCCAGCTCCACATCCAGCCCTCGAAGGACGCCTACCTCCGCCGGGGCACGTTCTCCACGCAGGGCATGCTCGACTTCTGGGAGGAGTCGGTGGGAGCGGCGCTGGGCGAGCAGGGTTTCCCGTTCTCCCGGTCGGTGGGGGATGCGACCTTCACGCTGCGGGAACTGCCTGACCTCTACGACTTCATGACCTACGAGGCGGAGCTGAACCGGTTCCTGCCCCGCTACCCCCAGGTGATCATGTGCCTCTACGACCTCGACCGGTTCGGGGGACAGGTCCTGGTCGAAATCCTGAAGACGCACCCGAAGGTGCTCATGGGCTCCACCGTCCTCGACAACCTCTATTACCTCGAGCCCGACGAGTTCCTGGCCAGCCGGGGACGGTGATCGAGGCCAGCGCCTCCCCGGGCAACATCACCGTCCGGGACCTGCTCTCGTCGCTGCGCGCCCTGCAGGTTCTGTCGATGGTGATGACGGACAGCGCCGGCGAGGACGAGATCCTCGATCTGGCCGTCTCCTCCGTCCCTTCGCTCAGTCGCTGCCGGGCGGAAGCCGTCTGGCTCGACGGAGCGTGGCGGTCGGTTCACTCCCTCCGGGGGCGGGTCGGGGCCCGGGCCGACCTCGAGGGCCAGATCGGCCTCCTCGGCCGGGCCGGTGGACCGCTCCGCTCGGCGGGCCTGGGCTGGATCTGGGCCTTCCCCCTCTCGAGCCGGGGTGGGGCGTCGGGCCACCTGGTGGTCGGCGCTCCGGAGCCGCCGCCCGACCACGAGCGGTCGGTGATCCAGGCGCTGGCCCAGCAGACCGGGGTGGCGCTCGCCAATGCCCGCCTGCTGGCCCGGGAGCGGGCCACGGCATCGGAGCTGCGCACCACGTTGGAGGCCTTCCGTCACAGCATGGACATCCACGACCGGCTCACCCGGGTGGCGGCGGCCGGCGAGGGGTTGGAGGGGATCGTCCGCGCCGTCCACCAGCTCACCGGCCACCCGGTGGCCATCGAGGACCGGGCCGGGATCCTGCAGGCCTGGGCCGGACCGGACCGGCCCGACCCCTATCCGAGGGACGCTCCCGCCCGCCGGGAGCGGATGCTCCGCCAGGCGCTGGCCGCCGGGCGGCCGGTTCGGGACGGCGGCCGCCTCCTGGCCCTGGCCCTGTCGCGGGAGGACATCTTCGGCGTCGTCGCCCTCATCGACCCCGGGGGCCTGGCCGGCGAGGCCGAACAGATCGCGCTGGAGCACGGTGCCACGGTCCTGGCCATGGAACTGGCGCGGCTCCGGAGCGTGGCCGAGACCGAGTTGCGCCTGGGGCGCGATCTCCTCGACGAGCTGCTGGCCGGCCACGACACGCAGGGTGTCCTGAAGCGGGCCGGGGCGCTCGGCTACGACCTCGACCAGGTCCACCGGGTCGTCGTGGTCGAGGGCCACAGCCGGACCCGCGACGAGGAGTACTTCTTCCATGCCGTGCGGCGCTGCGCCCGGGACCTGGGCATCGGTTCGCTGCTCGGAGTCCGGGCGGGGGCGGTCGTGATCCTGGCCGACGCCGCCGGGGACTGGGAGCGGCTCCGTTCCGCCGTCCTCTCCGACGTCGGCCGGGGCAGCTGCCGGCTGGGCGTCGGGGGATGTTACGACTCTATCGGCGACCTGCCCCGTTCCTACCGGGAGGCGCAGATGGCCCTCAGGACGCAGAAGGCCGCCCGGACGGAGGACCGGGCGACGGTCTTCGACGAGCTCGGTGTCTACCGGGTCCTGGCCGGCGTGGAAGACCCTGGCACGGTGGAGCGCTACGTCCGTGACTGGCTCGGACCCCTGATCGACTACGACGCCCGCAAGGACTCGGAACTCGTCGTCACCCTCTCCGGCTACCTGGAATGCGGTGGCAGCTACGACGGCGCGGCCAAGGCGCTGTCGGTGCACCGCAGCACCCTGCGCTACCGGTTGGAGCGCATCCGGGAGGTCCTGGGCCACGACCTCGGTGACCCCGACACCCGCTTCAACCTTCAGCTCGCCACCCGGGCCTGGGCCACCCTCCAGGCGATGGGCGAGCCGTAACCCGCCGGAGCCCGCCTGACTACCCGATCGCCTGACTACTCGATCGCGTGGTGTGTCCCCGGCGTCGAGGTCTCATGCTTTCCGAGAAACCGTGGTGCTTCCGACCGAAGCACCTTCACAATCGAGGAGAGTCATGCGAAAGCTTCTTGGCGCACTGGCCGTCGGAGTGCTGGCCATCACGGCGTCCGCACCGGCGGCCCACGCCGCTCCGGCGGCGGGGGTGGCCCACCACCGCTGTCACCACGGCATCGTGAGCGAAGTCCTCGGCTACCTGTTGTAGCTCGTGAGAGCACGCGAACCCGCCGCTCCGCAGTCATCTCGGCTGCGGGGCGGCGAGGAACGTCGAAGGGAATGGGATCAGTAGCCGTTGCCGTCGCAGGTGTCGCCGCGGTGGTCGCCACCGAAGAAGTAGCCATCGCCGTAGCCATCGCCGTAGCCATCGCCGTAGCCATCGCCGTAGCAATCGTGGGAGCCGTGATCCCCGCCGCGGTAGTCGCCGCCGTGATCCCCGTCGCGGTGATCCCCGTCGCGGTTATCCCCGTCGCGGTTATCCCCGCCGCGGTGATCCCCGCCGCCGTCGCCCCGGTGGCCGCCGTCGCCCCAGTGATCGCCGCCACTCCGGTGGCCGCCGCCGCCGTGCCCGCCACCGTGCTCCGCATGGATCTGGCCGGGCCTGCCCACCTGCGGGGTGGCCGTGGAGGCCCCCGCCGGTGACGCCAGTGTGACGACCAGCGCACCACCGGCCAGGGCAATGAGCATCTTGCGCATTGGAGCTCCTCTCGTGGATCTGTCGTGCGTTGCTCGTGTCGAGTCGACGGTCAGGTCATCCGTGTCCGGCGTGCCCCCACCACCACCCCTCGGGATCGGCCGGGCGCGGGTGCTGCGCCTGCGGGGGCAGGGGGACGCCGTTGACGTCGATGAAGTGCACCTGTTCAGCCCCGAGCCACCGCAGGAGCCGGGCGGCCCGGGCGGCGGTGTCAGGGTCCCCGAGGTGCACGCTGACGAGCACATCCCGCTCCGCCATCTCCGGCCGGTCGCCCCGGTCCGGACCCCAGTCCTGTTGCCGGGCCAGGCCCGCGCCGCCGACGACGAGTCCGATCGTCGCTCCCGCCAGGCCGATGACGGCGGTGGCGAGGAGGACCCGGCCCGGGCGGCTGAAGTCCGAGACGAACAGGTAGGCCCAGGCCAGCCCGGCGACGAGCCCGAGCGCCGTTCCGGCCGCGCCGAGAGCGAGGGCGGCGATGAACGCCCCCGTGGCCTGCGGTCCCGAGAGGACGCCCCAGCCGTCGCCGGCTTCGTCCCCCATCTCCGCCTCGAGCTCGATGACCTCGGCGCAGCCCGGCCCGTCGTCGGGCCGGTGCACCGTGATGGCCGCAGAGGGAATGCCGCTGCTGGTCAGGGTGTCGAGGGCGACGAGGCTGTCGTGCTCCTCGGCGAACGCCGCAATGACGTTGAATCGTGCTCCGAACCCGGTGTCTGTCTCTGACACGCTCCACCTCCGGTCTCTACCTGCAGCCTGGACCGGGGTGAAGGTGGGTACATCACGCGACCGTGTAGTTCTCGAGGGCTCGTCGACCCGTCAGGGCCCGACTTCACCGGTGGAGTGTACGGGCCGGCCGCCGACCAGGGTCAGGTCGGAACGGATCGCCGGAATCCGTTCCTCCGCCACGCTGAAGTAGTCCGCATTCAACACGGCCAGGTCGGCGCGGGCGCCGGGGTGCAGGTGGCCGCGGTCCGCCTCCTCGAAACTGAGCCAGGCACTTCCCGCCGTGTACAGGCGCAGCGCCTCCGCCCGGCCGATCAGGTGTACGTCGTCGCGCCGGCGGACGCCGTCCAGCGACGTGCCGGTGATCAACCACCAGAGGGAGAGCCAGGGGTTGAAGGAGGACGCCCGGCTGGCGTCGGTACCGGCGGCCAGCGGGATGCCGGCGGCGAGCAGGTCGGCCAGCGGGGGAGTGCTGGCCAGGGCCTCCCTGCCCCACACCGCGGCCGAGGCCGCCGCCTTGAACACCTGGTGATCGTCGACCACGACGCCACCGCCGAGAGCACGGAGCCGGCGCACGTTCCGCCGGCTGATCCGGTCGGCGTGCGACAGGGAGAATCGGAGGCCGGCCAACGGAATCCGCTCGTTCACCGCTTCCCAGCAGTCCAGGATGCGGCTGATCGACTCGTCCGTGATGGCGTGGATGTTCATCGGCCAGCCGCGTTCGGCCGTGCGGTAGCTGATCCGGCGCAGTTGCTCGGCGGACCCGTCGGAGATAGCGAACTCCTCCAGACCCTCGAAATCGTGGCAGCCGAAGTGCACCACCTCGCCGATGCCGGCGAAGCGCAGCATCTCGTCGCCGAACCGGGACTGGGCGTGCCGCAGCCAGGCGTCCACTTGGCGGTACTCCTCTCCGGGGTCTACCGCCGACAGCAGCAGCCGCGTCCGCATCGAGAGCTCCTGGCCCCGCCACAGTTCGAACAGCGCGTCGTAGCGTTCCGGTGCCATGCCGAACCCGCCGGCGTCCACCACGCCGGTCAGGCCGGTGGCGTGCAGGTCGGCGAACATGGCGGCGGTCGAGCGCTGTTGCCGAGCCGGCTCGAGCGGCGGGATGGCGTCGAGGCAGAACGTGAACGCGCCCATACCGTGGATCCGGCCGGTCGGCTCGCCGGTGAGCGGGTCCCGCTCGACGTGACCGCCCGGCGGGTCCCCGGCCAGCTTGTCCAGCCCGGTCTCGAGCATCGCGGCGGAGTTGAGCACCGCCGACTCGTAGAGAGCCTGGACGTACACCGGATGATCACCGGACACCCCGTCCAGTTCACTCCTGGTCGGCTCGCGGGCTTCGGTGAACTGGCACGGATGCCAGCCGCCGATGGCCCGGATCCACTCGCCGGGCTGGGCCCGCTCGGCCGCGGCGCGGATGCTGGCCAGGGCGCTGTCCACGTCGGGAACTCCGGTCCAGTGCAACTCACCGGTCCAGGTCAGGCCGGCTCGTACCGCGTGGATGTGCCCGTCGATCAGGCCGGGGATCACCCGCCGCCCAGCGAGGTCGATCACCCGCGTTTCGCGTCCGATCAGCTCCCGCAGGCGCTCGTCGGTGCCGTGCGCCAGCACCCGTCCGTCGTGGACGGCGAGGGCGGTCGGTTCCGGACCGGCCACCGGATCGCCTCCCGTCCAGATCCGGCCGTTGAGGTAGACGTCATCCGCATGAGCCATCCGAATTCGCCTCTCAGAACCGCCTGAACGAGCCGCCGTAGCCCGGACCGGACCAGCCGGCCAGGAGCCGGTCCCGCGATGAGCGGGCGAGTCGCTGCACGGCCCGCATGTCGTGGCCGACGATGCGGCCCGCCACCTTCACCGGCCGACCGGCGATGAACACCGTGTCGACGTTGTGGTTGTCCGCCAGCACCACGGCGGCCGGGAGGTTGTTCACCAGCGAGAGGTTCGGCAGGTCGATGTCGAGGAGGATGAGGTCGGCCTGCTTTCCCGGAGTGAGCGAGCCGATCCGGTCGTCGAGGCCCAGGGTGCGGGCGCCTTCGATGGTGGCCATCCGCACCACGTCGCGGGCGGTGATGCCCAGCTCGGACAGGGCCTCGCCCCGGGACAGCGCGTCACTGTTGCGGCGGCCCCGCTCGGCCTCCAGCGTGCCGCGCATCTCCGCGAACAGGCTGCCACCCACCCCGGACACGATGTCCACGCTCAGGCCCGGCTGGATTCCGGCGTCCAGCAACCGCCCGGTCACCGGGTAACCGTGTCCCATCTGCATTTCGATCCGCGGGGAGATCGACACGTGCCCGCCGCTGTCGGCGATCATTCCGAACTCGGCGTCGGTGCAGGCGTTGCAGTGGATGTAGATCAGATCCGGCCCGAGCAGGCCGAGCCGGTTCAACTCGGTGACCGACCGCTGCCGTCCGAGCAGGCCGACCCCGATGTGCATCGACGCCCGAACGCCGAGATGGCGGGCCAGTTCCAGGTCGACCAGGGTGTCCTCCATCGGCCCGAACTCCGGGCCGTTGCTGGCCACGGCGAAGGTGAGGAGATCCCCGGTGGAGGAGAAAGACTGTTCGGCGACCCGGATGACGTCCTTGCGGTACCACTCGGCGGGCGGCGGCAGCGGATTGCCGTAGCCGAAGACGGCCCGCACGCCGGATTCCCGCAGGGCGCGGACCGCTTCGTCGGCGTGGTCCGGACTGCGCATGATGTGGGCCCAGTCCATGATCGTGGTGATCCCGGCGTCCAGCGCCTCGATCGCGCCCAGGAAGGTGCCGGCGTACACGTCCTCCGGCGTGAAGCGCGGTCCCAGACCCAGCAGCATGTGCTCGAAGTACTGGCCGAGCGTCCAGTCGACGGCGAGCTGGCGCAGACAGGACTGCCAGAGGTGGCGGTGGGTGTCGACCAGCCCCGGCATCACGATCCGGTTGGTGGCGTCCACGACCTGCGCGTCCTGGACCGGCAGCGACTCGCCGACGGCGACGATCCGGTCGTCCTCGACGAGGACGTCGCCCCGGGGCAGCTCACCGACGTCCGGGTCGACGCTGAAGACGATGCCGCCCCTGACGAGGGTCCTCGTCGTCATTGAGGTCTCACCATTGCACCGCGATGTACTTGGACTCGGTGAACTCGAGCAATCCTTCGTGGCCGCCTTCACGGCCGAGACCGCTCTGCTTCGTGCCGCCGAAGGGCGCGGCGGGATCGGAGACCACCCCCCGGTTCAAGCCCACCATCCCGCAGTCCAGCGCCTCGGCCACCCGCAGCCCGCGTGTCAGGTCCGACGTGCACACGTAGGACACGAGCCCGTACACGGTGTCGTTGGCCAACTCGATGGCCTCGGCCTCGGTGTCGAAGGCCACGACCGGCGCCACCGGTCCGAAGATCTCCTCCGACAGCACCGGCGCTCCGGGTGGCACGTCGGCCAGAACCGTGGCGGGATAGAAGAACCCCTGCCCGTCCACGGGCGATCCGCCGGTGCGGGCCGTGGCCCCCATGTCCATGGTCTCGTCGACCAGCCTGGCTACCTTCTGGCGCGACTCGGCGTTGACGAGCGGTCCGAGTTGGACACGCTCGTCGAGGCCCGACCCGAGGCGCAGGTCGCCCATCTCGCACGCCAGCCGCCGGGTGAACTGCTCGACCACCGGCCGCTGGACGTAGAAGCGGTTGGCCGCCGTGCAGGCCTCACCGCCGTTGCGCATCTTGGCCACCATGGCCGCCCGCACGGCCGTGTCGAGATCGGCGTCGGCGAAGACCAGAAACGGTGCGTTCCCGCCCAGCTCCATCGACGAGGAGACCACCGAGTCGGCCGCCACCGTCAGCAGCCGCCGCCCGACCTCGGTCGATCCGGTGAAGGACAGCTTGCGGACCCGGAGATCGTCGAGCATGGCCCGCACCACCGGACCGGAACGGCACGACGGCAACACGTTGACCACGCCGGCCGGGACACCGGCCTCGGCCAGGATCTCAGCGATCGCCAGGGCGGTCAGCGGGGTTTCGCTGGCCGGTTTGAGCACCACGGTGCATCCGGCCGCCAGCGCCGGGCCGATCTTGCGCGTGGCCATCGCGGCCGGGAAGTTCCACGGCGTCACCAGGACGGAGACGCCGATCGGCTGGCGCATGACCATGATCCGGTTCCGGCCCGACGGCGCGGTCTGCACACTGCCCAGTCCGCGCACGGCTTCCTCGGCGTACCAACGGAAGAACTCGGCGGCGTAGGCCACCTCCGAGCGGGCGTCGGCCAGGATCTTCCCGTTTTCCAGCACGATCAGCACGGCCAGTTGCTCGGCCCGCTCGGTCATCAGCTCGAAGGCGCGGCGCAGGATCTCCGCCCGCGTCCTCGGCGCGGTGGCCGCCCAGCCCGGCCCTGTTTCGTAGGCGGCCGTCACGGCGGCCAGCCCGTCGTCGACCGAGCCGCTCGCCACGGAGACCAGCTCGGCGCCGGTGGCCGGGTTCAGCACGGGGATCCGCTGGCCGTCGGTGGCTGGCCGCCAGCTCCCGCCGATGAACAGGTCGATCGGCGTGCTGCGCACCATGGGCTTGAGGTCGATGACCGCGCTCACTGGTTCATCGCCTTCTCGACGGTGGTCACGATCCGCTCGACCGACGGGATGGCCAGATCCTCCAGGGCGTCGGCGGCGGGGAGCGGGATGTGGGGGGTGGTGATCCGCACCGGCGCGCCGTCCAGGTCGAAGAAGCTCTCCTCCACCACGATGGAAACCAGCTCGGCCCCCCACCCGCACAGCCGCGGGTTCTCCTCGACGGTGAACATCCGGCCGGTCCTGGCCACCTCGGCCAGAATGGTGTGGGTGTCCAGCGGCACCAGCGACCGCACGTCGATCACGGTGCAGTCGATCCCGCCGGCGCCGAGCTGCTCGGCGGCGGCGGTGGCCCGCGGCACCATGTTGCCCAGCGCGACCAGGGTGGCGTGTGCGCCGGAGCGCAGCACCCTGGCGCGGCCCAGGGTGTCCACGACCTCCCCGTCCGGCACTTCGCCCTTGGTGGGGTAGAGCGCCTTCTCCTCGAGGAACAGCACCGGATCCGGGTCGCGGACCGCCGCCGCCATCAGGCCGATGACGTCGGCCGGGGTGGACGGCACGACCACCTTCAGGCCGGGCACCGCCATCGCCCAGTTCTCCACCGACTGGGAGTGCTGGGCGCCGAACCGGAGTCCGCCGCCGTTGCCGGCCCGGATCACGAGGGGGAAGGAAACCTGCCCGTTGGTCATGTACCGGCTCTTGGCGATCTCGTTGACCACGATGTCCCAGCACACGGCGAAGAAGTCGCTGAACATGATCTCGGCGATGGGCCGCAGCCCGGTCATGGCCGCGCCCATCGCCGCACCGAGGATCGCCTGTTCACTGATCGGTGTGTCCCGCACCCGGACCGGGCCGAACTCGTCGAGCAGCCCCGTCGTGCCCTTGAACACACCGCCCGCGGCGGCGACGTCCTCGCCCAGGAACAGGACGTTGCCGTCCCGGCGCATCTCCTGCGCGATGCCGCGGGCGATCGCCTCGCGGTAGGTCAGTTCCGCCACGATGAGCCTCCATCCGCCCAGACGTCTCTGAACAGCAGGTCTGCACCGGGCGCCGCCCCGGCCTTGGCCTCTTCAGTGGCGGCGTCCACGTCCTCCATGGCCGTCTTCTCGATCGCGTCCAGCGCCGCGGCGTCGACTCCTGCGTCGACCAGCCGCTTCCGGTACATGGGGATCGGGTCGCGCGCCAGCCACTCGTCGACCTCGGCCGGCGGCCGGTACTTGGCCGGATCGGCCCTGGAATGACCGCCGTGCCGATAGGTCAGCGCCTCGATCAGCGTCGGACCCTCGCCGGCGCGGGCCCGGTCCAGCGCCGCGGTGGCAACCGCGTACATCTCGTCGGCGTCGTTGCCGTCCGCCAGCACGGGTTCCAGCCCGTAGGCCGAGGCACGGTCGGCGGCCGGCCGCGGCACGGCGGTGACCGTCGAGGTGCGGGTGTACTCCATGTACAGGTTGTTCTCGCAGACGAACACCACCGGCAACCGCCAGATGGCGGCGAAGTTCAGCGCCTCGTGGAAGGCGCCGATGTTCGTCGTGCCGTCACCGAAGAACGCCACCGCCACCTGGCCGCTGCCGCGGTACTGGGCGCTCCACGCCGCACCGCAGGCGATCGGCAGGTGGGCGCCGATGATGGCGTACGAACCCATCACGCCGTGCTCGACGCTGGTCAGATGCATCGATCCGCCCTTGCCGGCCATCAGGCCGTTCTCCCGGCCGAGCAGCTCGGCCAGCACCGGTGCCATCGGCACGCCGCGGGCGAGGGTGTGGGCGTGGCCGCGGTAGGTGGCGAACGTGTAGTCGTCGTGGCGCATCGCCACGCCGAAGGCCCCAGCAATCGCTTCCTGACCCAGGGAGAGGTGGCTGGTGCCCTTGACGAGGTTCTCCAGGAAGAGGTCGTAGGCCCGCTTCTCGAAGTAGCGCAGCCGGATCTGCTGGTCGTAGAGGGCCAGCCGCCTCCCCCCGATGTGGCATGCAGCGTCCATCGTTGCTCCGATCAGTATTCGTTGGCGATGAAGAGGTCCTGGGCCGGGAACTTGGTGATCACGTGCGCGCCTCGCTCGGTGATCACCACCTCCTCCTCGATCCGGGCGGCGGAGAAACCGTCCGAGGCCGGGCAGTACGTCTCCAGCGCGAAGACCATGCCGGGCTGGATCTCCACCGGAGCGCACAGGCTGTTGAGCCGGCTGATGATCGGTCGCTCGTGCAGGCCGAGGCCGAGCCCGTGGCCGAACTGGAGCCCGAAGGCGGCCATCTCATCGGCGAAACCGAACTCGGTGGCGGCGGGCCACAGCCGGGCCACGGCGTCGGTGCCCACTCCGGGGCCGACCGCTTCGATGGCGGCGTCCATCCACTGGCGGGCCCTGGCATAGGCGTCCCGCTGCGGCCCCGTCGCGCTGCCAACGCTGAACGTCCGGTAGTAGCAGGTGCGGTATCCGTTGTAGGACTGGATGATGTCGAAGAAGGCCTGATCGCCGGGCCGGATGATCCGGTCGGAGAAGTTGTGCGGATGGGGGTTGCACCGTTCGCCCGACACGGCGTTGACGGCCTCGACCTGATCGGAACCCATCTCGTAGAGCCGTTTGTTGGCCAGCGCCACGATCTCGTTCTCCCGCACGCCGGGCTTGAGGGCCTCCACGATGTCCTGGTAGACGCCGTCCACCATGGCGGCGGCCTGGGTGAGCAGGGTGATCTCGTCGACGGACTTGATCTGGCGGGCGTCCAGCATCAACTGCTGCGCGTCGAGCACCTTCAGGCCCTGGCGCTGCATCTCGAACAGGAAGGGCGGCTCGACGATGTCGACACCCACCGGGAGGTCGGCGAGCCCGGCGTCGCTCAGCAGGCCCTTGAGCTCGCGCACCGCCGACTCCATCAGCCCGACGGCCGGCGCGATCGCGCCCCGGAGGCCCAGCATCCCGGCTCGGCAGTTCTCCGGGGCCAGCCACGGAGAATAGAGCTGATGGTGCTTGGCCGCCGAGCCGAAGTCCCACAGCACCGGCTCACCGCCGCGGGGCAGGAGGGCGTAGCGGGTCATCTTGTCGCCGAGCGCCCCGCCGATCCACGTCTGCGTCACATAGCGGATGTTGTAGAAGTCGAACAGCAGGAACGCGCCGCACTCGCTCGACTCCAGCGCCGCCCTGGCCCGGCCCAGCCGGTAGTCGCGCAGCCGGCCGAAGTCGACCCGCTGCTCGAAATCCACGCCGCCGTGGCCCGGGGCGGGCAGGGGAGCGGACCCTGCGCCCGTCCTGGTCTGCGGGCTCGTCCTGGTCTCCACGCTCGGCGTCACCGGCGTCACCTTCCGTTCAGGCCGTCGTCGACCTCGACGTTCTCCGGCCGCAGCTCCAGCCCGGCCCGGCGGGCCTGCTCCAGGATCAGCTCGGCGAAGTCGTTGTCCCGATGTCCGGCCCCGACGGCGGCGGCGACGATCTGCGCCGTCGTCGAGGCCACCGGCATAGGCGCCTCCAGCTCCCGGGCGGCGGCCAGACCGAGGTCGAAGTCCTTGCGCAGCAACGGCATGGTGAACGTCGGCGCGAAATCCAGGTTGACCAGGGCCGGGGTCTTGTACCGGGAGAACTCCGAGCCCAGCACCGAGTTGTTCAGGAACTCCAGGAAGGCGGCGCGGCTCGCGCCACCCTTCTCGGCCAGCACAGTGATCTCCGCCAGCGACTGGGTCACCACGCCCAGGAACACGTTGTGGCAGATCTTCACGAGGCGGGCGACTTCGCCCTCGCCGACATAGGTGACCCCGCGGCCGAGCACGCCCAGCAGCGACGCCACGTCGTCGAACACCGGTCGGGGACCGGACACCGCCAGGGTCAGCTTGCCGGCGCCGACCACCTTCGGGTTGCCGCTGACCGGTGCGGCCAGGAATTCCGTGCCGACCTTGGCTGCGTCGGCCCGAACCTGCGCCGACGCCTCGGCCGACACGGTGGAGGAGTCCACGAGTACGCCGGGCCCGGTGTCGGCGGTGAGCAGGCCGTCCTCACCCGAGGTCACGGCCAGCAGGTCGGCCGAAGCGGACACCATGCTGAACACCACGTCCCGGTCGGCCAGTTCGACCGGGCGGTCCACCACCGTCGCGCCGTGCTCGACCAGCGTCTCGGCCTTGGCCCTCGTCCGGTTGTAGACGGCGACGTCGAAGCCGGCCTCCAGCAGCCGGGTGGCGAGGGCGGCGCCCATCCGTCCCGCACCGATCCAACCGATACGGGTGTCGTCACCCACGTTGATCGTCATCGCCCTCGGCCTCCTCATGGTGGTGGTGGTGTCAGGGTGAAGGAACCGAGGTTGGACGGACATCACGCGATCGCGCTGTTGACGGCCGGCGGTGCATATGCGGGTTCTCGTTCGGGTATACGAAACTAGTAGTTTCGTATTATCAGCGAGGAGGCATCATGGCGCAGCACATAGGGGTCGTCGGCCTCGGAGTGATGGGCAGCCGTATCGCCGCACGGCTGCTCAACTTCGGCTACACGGTCGTCGGCACGAACCGGACAGAGGCGAGGGCGGCGCCGCTCGTCGAGCGCGGCCTCGTCTGGTGTGACACGCCGCGCCAGGTGGCCGGCGCGGCGGAGGTCGTCCTGAGCAGCCTGGCCGACGACGCCGCGCTCGAGGCTGTGGCCACCGGCGAGGACGGAATCCTGGCCGGCCTTCGCCCCGGGATGCTGTACGTCGAGATGAGCACGGTCAGCCCCCAGCTGAGCCAGCGGCTCGCCTGCCGAGCGCGGGGCCGCGGTGCGGCGATGCTCGACGCGCCCGTCTCGGGCGGCGTGCCCCAGGCGGAGGCAGGCGAACTCACGATCATGGTCGGCGGCTGCGAGGCAGCCTACGAACGGGTCGGGCCGATCCTGCGCAACCTCGGTTCGGTCGTCCGGGTCGGGGAGAACGGGCAGGGCCTCCTGCTGAAGCTGGCGATCAACATCAGCCTCGCCCAGCAGATGATCGCCTTCGGGGAGGGCGTCCTGCTGGCGGAGCGCGGCGGCATCGACCGCAAGCTGGCCGTCGACGTGATGACCGGCAGTGTGATCGGATCCCCGCTGCTGAGAGGGCGGGCTCCCCTCGTCGTCGAACCGCCCGAACAGGCCTGGTTCGACATCGCCATG